>CAZJHF010000118.1:9585-10561 GCA_964545505.1 uncultured Desulfobacterales bacterium
CCCGCCGCTGGCCAGACCCAATCTGGAACGGCTGCAGCCCCATGAAATCCCCAAACTGGGTGTTTACATATTCGGCACCGATGATCTGGGCCGCGATGTCTTTGCCAGAATGCTGCAGGGGTCCTGGGTCTCGTTGACCGTTGGTTTTGTAGCGGTGGGCATATCGGTGCTGATCGGCATATTTTTGGGCGGGATTGCCGGCTACTATGGCAGCCGCCATATTCGCATTGGACAACTGCTGGTGCTTGCTTTCCTGATCGCCGGAGTCGTTTTGTTGATCAACAAACTGATCTGGGCAGGATCAGTAGTCTTAATAGGTAGCGCCGTTTGTATTTTAATTTCCATTCAAATCAAAAAGACCGCTGGCGCCAAATCCGGGTCCGCCGCAGCGCGCCTGTGGAATTTTAAAACGATTTCAATTGATACGGTGGTCATGCGTTTTGTTGACATCATGCTGTGCTTTCCCAGCTTTTTCCTGATCCTGACGGTTGTGGCGCTGTTGCCGGCCAGCATTTACAACATCATGATCGTTATTGGATTAACCACCTGGATGGGAGCGACCCGTTTTGTGCGCGCCGAATTTTTGTCATTAAGAGAACAAGACTTTGTGGCCGCTGCCCAGGCACTGGGATTAAGCAATTTTCGCATCATCTTTCGGCACATGATCCCCAATGCGGTGGCACCGGTGCTGGTTTCAGCAACCATCGGCATTGCCGGCGCTATTCTGACTGAAGCCGGCCTGAGTTTCCTGGGTTTCGGGGTGCCGCCGCCGCATGCCACCTGGGGCAATATTTTATCAGACGGCAAACGCTTTATATTTGATGCGCCCTGGTTGACCTTTGTGCCCGGAATCGCCATCTTAATTATCGTGCTGTCGTTCAATCTGTTTGGTGAGGGATTGCGGGATGTGCTAAACCCCAAGCTTCGCGAGCGAAACTAAAACTGACTTTAAAACCCTCATCTTTTGCCCGATGAC
>CAZJHF010000119.1:0-10511 GCA_964545505.1 uncultured Desulfobacterales bacterium
CTATCTACTTTCTTGAGGTAGTCGTATTGCTTGGTGGTCAAATCGGTTTTCAGGGCCAGATGCGCCATTCCGATGATGGCATTCATGGGCGTGCGAATTTCATGGCTCATGTTCGCCAGAAATTCACTTTTAGCTTTTGTGGCTTCAACGGCAGTTTCTTTGGCAATTCTCAGCTCGTCTTCTGCCATTTTTCGTTCCGTAATTTCATTGATTACAAAGACAAATCCACCATCTTCGGTTGGCGCACGATATACTTCCGTGGTTCTATCGCCGGGCAGGCTATCTTCATATATCGTAATATTTTGGGCTTTTACTGGATCTTTGTACATTTCAAGACGGCTTGACACGAGTTCTTGCGGATCCCCTGGGCCATAATCCCCTCTCTGAGCACGCCGATGCAAAAAATGAATAAACGGCATCCCCTTTTTACCCATTTCCATGGGAAAATCGTATAATAGGTGGAATTGTTCGTTGGTGAGTTGAAAATTCTTGTCTTTATCAATCATGAAAATCCCACCGACCATATTGTTTACGGCGGTGCTCAATTGGGCTTCCTTTTCTTTTATGACCTCTGCAGTACGTTTTTGTTCGGTGATATCCATAAATGTAACGACAACACCGACGATCTGCTCGTCTTTTTTTATCGGTGTGCTCGAGTATGCAACTGGAAAAGACGTGCCGTCCTTTCGCCAGAGCACCTCGTCGGCGATATAATGGTCGGTGCCATCAACACGGGTTAAATACATGGGGCATTCGCCTTTCGGGTAGGGTGAACCGTCTGCGTGCGAATGGTGAATTTTCTCGTGGATTTCCTCGCCGATAAGCTCCTCTGGATCGTAGCCCAGCATCCGGTTGGCAGCCGGATTAATAAAGGCTACTTTCCCATCCAGGTCGACGCCGAAAATACCCTCGCCCACGGATTCCAAAAGCAGGCGGGACCTTTCCTCGCTTTGGCGTAATGATTCCCGGATTTTCTTCTGTTCCGTAATGTCTTCTTTGACGGCCACAAAATGGGTGATCTCACCTTCTTCATTTTTGATAGGCGATATGGAGGCGCTTTCCCAAAACTCCTCATCGTTTTTGCGTTTATTTTTGAATTCCCCGCGCCAAATTTTACCGGCAAGAATCGTATCCCAGAGTTCTCTGTAATAGGATTCGGGAAGATCGCCGGACTTTAATACGCTTGGATTCTGTCCGACGGCCTCAGCGGCTGAATATCCCGTAACTTCACTAAATCTTGGGTTGACGTACTCTATGGTTCCATCTTTATTGGTAACCACCACCGAAGCCGGGCTGTTTTCAGTGGCTTGCGACAGCTTGCGCAGCTCGGCTGTTCTCTCCTGCACGCGCAGCTCCAGTTCGTCCCTGGCACGCATCAGCGCCTGGCTGGTGCGTTCACCGATGATCAAAACGAATAAAATCGCCCCAACAGACAGGACCAGGGTAAATCCCAGAATACTGAAGATCGTTGTCCTCGTCCGGGAATAATTAAACAGGGCCTCATCCACGTCGACCTCCACCGTCAGCCCAATGTCAAGATCCGTGTTCCAGAGCCAGGCGCCGAAAACCGGCACCCCGCGGTAATCACGGTATCCTGCGACATTGGACTCGACCGTTGAGTAACTCCGGTCAGCTCCGGTGTTTTCCATTTGCTGCCGCAGGATTAAGGCGCTCGAGGCCATTTGGGTCAATGGCTGCTGTGATCTTTCGATGTCGGGGCGAAACCCTTTGACCATATTGCCGCCCGGATCGCGAATCTCGATGTTCAGGGCGCTGGACTGGTCTTCGGTCAGCAGCCCGATGCGTCGCAGTTGGTCTTCAAATCCGCTCGAAGACAGCATGATGCCGTTACGGTCGAAGGCATAGGATTCGCGGGATCCCTCAAAAGACTTCAGGGCCCGTGCAAAATCTTGCCATGGATCCACGCGCAGGGTCATCACCGCCAGGACCCGTCCATCCGTATCCCGGACAGGTCCGATAAAAAACATGGTCGGTGGCTTTCTGGCCTTATCCGGTCTGGATGAGCGGCCCAGATCCACATCCGATGTTATGGGCGGTACAAAGCCCACCTCTCCCTGAAAGGCCCGCTGTAAAAGTTCCGGATGCTGTTTTGAAATGAGATTGCGGGTGCCGATGTTGGCGTCCCGCATGGAGCCGATGCTGACATGCTCCGGGTTGATCACGAAAAAGCCGATATTGGGGAAAATATCCTCTGTGTTTTGGAAAAAAGTCCGCGCTTCCCTCAAGGCACCCGATGCCAGCAGAGCCTTTTGACCGGGTTCCACCTGCAAAAGGCGTTTGGTGATGGCCACCAATTCCGGATCGCGCCCCAGACGTGCCAGATAGGAATTTCTTTGCTTCAACCACAGATCAAACCGGTCCTGACTGACGGATAAGATCTCCCTGAGGTTCTCGTCCACACTGAGCAGATGCCCGTTCTTGTTGCGCTCGAGCATATACCACCCCAGGAAGACCACGATGAGCAAGAAAACACTCAAACCGGCCAGGACAAGCCCTCTAAACCAGCGTGATCCGAAACTGACCGCAATCTGCTCCTTTTTGATGGTTTTGATCAATATCCAGGTCAGCAGACTAAGAATCAGGAAAACTGCGATGCCATATGCAATCAGACGGCCATATGAAATCGGGATGGCGCTTTGCGGAGCGGGTGTATCTATAACGGGAACCCACTTCTGGCGGATTTTAAACTTTTCTCCCTCGGTGATACTGGCCAGGGCTTTGTTGAGGATACTGACCAGCACCGGCGTATCCTTGCGGACGCCGAATCCCAGATCGATGGAAAGCCCTGTGTAACCGACAACCTTGAGATTCGTCAGTCCAAGCTCGGACATCAAATAGTATGCAGTTGGAGCGGCAGAGATGAAGGTATCGATTTCGTTTGCGGACACGCGCATAAGGCCATCGCGAACCGTCTGCACTTCAACATAGTCTAAATCCGGGAACTGCCGGCGAAAAGGGACCACATATCCATAACCTTTGACCACAGCCACACGTTTGCCCTTGAGGCGGCCGGGATCTGAGATGGGCTGAGCCCCTTGTCCGGCGATAATCACTACCGGAAAATCGAGGTAGGACTCGGTGAAGGTCAGCATGTCGCGCTCCGAGCTCGTGGTCTCGGACAGCACATCAACCTCCACAGCCTCCGCCAGACGCACAGCCTCATCCCAGGTCTCAACCGGGACGCGCTCGATGCTGATACCGAGTCTGGCCTCAATGAGGTCGAGAATGTCCGCCACGATTCCGATGTATTGCCCATCGCTCGTAAACGCCTCCTGTGGCAACCAGTCCGGATCTCCCGTGAAACGGATCTTTTGGTGTTCTGCCAGCCAGCTCCTTTCTTCTGCAGAGAGGGGAATTGTTATTTTTCCGGCAGAGGCATCAGATAGTGATACGTCCTTCTTATCGACTGTCAGCCACTTTTGCCGGATCTGGTTCATCTCCTGTGGTGTAACTTCGGCCATGGCCTTCATCAGCGCGGATTGCAGCAACGGCCAGTCATCCCGCACCGCGAGCCGTAGATTCGTCAGGTCGGGATTTCCGAGTTTCACCTCGCCGGAAATCTGAAGACCCGAAAGCATATTTTTATTGATCAGGGTTCGAATCACGGCCGCCTCTCCGAGGGCGGCATCTGCCCTGCCGAAGACTACGGCCTTGAGGCTGGCCAGGGTATCCTCCACCGGCAGACGTTTGATCTGCGGAAAGGATTTGGTCAGCACTTCCTCGTAGAAAAAGCCCTTGGGAAAGGCCACAATCTTTCCGGAAAGTGCTTCGATGCTCTCATAAGCGTTTTTCTGATAACTGACGACAACATTTGGGTTTTTTATGTACGGTTCCGTATACAGAAGGTACTTTTGCCGATCCTCGGTTTTCACGATGTTGAGCATCACATCCAGCTCTTTGCGCTTTATCAATCCCAGAAATTCGTTCCAGCTGGGACCGGTGACATACTCGACCTCGATGCCCAGCTTTGCAGCCATCAAATCCATGTAATCGATGGACAGCCCCCGGGGGCGGCCGTATTCAAAATAGTTGAACGGGGGCCAATCCTTCTCGTTATGCACCCGGATCACGGGATGCTGTTTGACCCAGGCCTGTTCCTCGGCCGTCAGGGCGACTTCTGGGCGACTTTGGTCGATCTTTTTTTCGGCAAATGAAACCCATTTGTCTCTAATGGAATCGTGTTCAAGCGCCGGTATCGCTTTGAGCGCTTTATCGATCAGATTTCTTAACACCGGCCAGTCTTTTCGAACGGCCATGTGGACACTTGGCCCCCGAAAGGGGACAGCCGCTGCGGGTCTGATGCCCACAAGCGAAAGTTCCTTGATGTTATAAGATGTGGATATGATGTCGCCGATAAAAGCATCCGCTTCACCGGTAACGAGCTTTTTGAGCGCATCCTGAATCGTGGGTGCCGTTATCAGGTTATATGTCGGATAATTCGAACGCAGCTCTGTTTCAATGGTATATCCTTTGACAACGACGATGGTTTTATCCTGCAAGTCAACCATACTGAAAATGTTTTGATTGTCGCTGCGCGTAAAGATAAATTCGGTTAACTTGAGGTAGGGGTCGGTGAAATGGACAAAGGCTTCCCGTTCCTTGGAATGATAAATGGCCGGAAGCACATCGATCTCTTTACTGCGCATCATAGCCAAAAGCTCATCCCAGGAAGGACCGGTGACGATCTGCACTTCAATACCCAGTTTTTCGCCGATAGCCTTCAGGTAATCATTTGCCAAACCGACATATTGCCCGCTCTCATCAACAAAATCGAAGGGCGCCCAATCCGTTTCGCCGCCCACAACAATTTTTTTATGGGCCGCCAGCCAGATTTTTTCCTCTGGCGTCAAATCTAATTGGAGTTGATGAGCCCCTTCTTGATGAGACGTGACCTTTTCAGCGCCTAAAGCTGAAACCGGCAGGCAAAACAAAAGCAGCCATATAAAGGTGCGCAATAAAAGACGCTGGTTTCCCATGATGAATCCTTGATGTGTAAAATTTAACCCGACCGACTATTTACCGCGTTTTTACGATATGCGGCCGTCTGCAAATCCTTTGACAATTTCACACATCAGATGAACGTTGGGCACAATACTGTCCAACTCAATATATTCATCCAATCCGTGGGAGCCGCCGCCGCGAATCCCCATGGCATCGATTGTAGGAATACCCAGTGAAGCGGTAAAATTGCCATCCGAGCAACCGCCCGTGCTCGTTAAGCGCATGTCGATGCCGATGGCTTCACCGATGGATTCGATTTGCTTCCATAATTGCAGTGTTTTCTCAGACGGCACCATCGGCGGACGATTGATCCCGCCGGACACCTCAACCCGAACATCCGGGGTTTGAATATTTTGGCTAAGGGCTTTAAAACCGTCATCGACTCTTTTGGCCTCGTCCGGCTCGGCGATGCGTACATCTACACTGGCTTTGGCCATGTCCGGGATCACATTGGCGGCCGTTCCCCCTGAAACCACGGTGACATTGACCGTGGTTCCGCGATCGATGCGGGCCAGCTCTTTGATATCCAGGATTTGATGGGCCAGTTCGATGACGGCGTTGGCACCATCTTCCGGAGCAACCCCGGCGTGAGCCGCCCTGCCGTGGCAGGTGACATAAAAAACACCGCCGCCTTTGCGGTGCAGCAACCGCTCGCCGGTAGCCCGCCAGGGCTCGAACACAAAAACGCAACGACTTTTTTTTGCCAGGCTTTCATACCAGGGGCGTGAAACGTGCGATCCGATTTCTTCATCGCTGTTAAAGGCCATGGCGATGGCGATATTATCCGCAGTGCCGGTTTGCTGCAATACTTCGGCCACATGCAGCATGGTGACCAGTCCGCCTTTCATATCGCACACCCCCGGACCGTAGGCCCGTTTATCATCCATCGAAAAGGGGCGGCTGGCCACCGTTCCTTCTTTAAAAACCGTATCCATATGCCCGATAAACAGCAGATCCAACTTCGCATCGGCGCCATCGAGCGACCGGTTGGACACCTCCAGGCACGGCAGCTTGCCGTCATCAAACGCATGGCGGGTGGTCTTCCATCCGACCCGGTCAAAGCGCTCCTGAAAAAAACCGGCGACCTGATTAAGGCCCTCGAGATAATGGCTGCCACTGTCGATATTGACGACGGTTTTAAGATCGCTGATAAATTGATCGTAGCGTGACGCAATCATGTCGTACATGGGGTTCTCTTTCTTTTTAAAATGGTTTAACGAACACCCTGATATTCATAAAATAGGTTGTGAGATCCCGCTTTAGCGGGGATGCACACCTTAGTGTTTTTTAAAATAGATGTGTAATCCATTTATCCTGGAAAACACAGCCATCGGGCATAAGATGAGGGTTTTGAAACCAGTTTTAAGGTTTTCTCTTGTCCTTAAGCACATGATTGGAAATGACAACCCGTTGTATTTCGGAAGTGCCCTCGTAGATCGTAAATACGCGGGCATCGCGATAAAAGCGTTCGACCGGGTACTCTTTGGTAAAACCATAGCCGCCGTGCATCTGCAGGGCTTTGGCGGTGGTGCGGTTGACCATTTCGGAGGCAAACAGCTTGGCCATTGACGCCTGGGCCGAATAGTTCTCCCCGCGGTCCTTCATTTCGGCCGCGCTAAACGTCATCAGCCGGGCCGCTTCGATTTCAGTGGCCATGTCGGCTATCATCCAGCGCAACCCCTGGAATTTGGAAATCGCCTGGCCGAACTGCTCGCGCTCCTGGGCGTACTGCACGGCCGCGTCAAAGGCCGCCTGGGCCACACCCACCGATTGGGCGGCAATGCCGATGCGGCCACCGTCAAGGCCCGTCATGGCAATTAAAAATCCATCGCCTTCGTTGCCCAACCGGTTTTCAGCCGGGATGCGGCAGTCTTCAAAAATCAGATCGGTGGTGTCGGAGGCCCGCAGGCCCATTTTGTCTTCCAGGGCACCGACCGTCAAACCCGGCGTGCCCTGTTCGACCAAAAAGGCGCTGATTCCCCGGTGGCGTTTGGCTTCATCGGTTTTAGCGGTAACGATAATAAGGCCGGCATTTTTGCCGGTGGTGGTAAATCTTTTGGTGCCGTTGAGAATGTAGCTGTCGCCATCAAACTCGGCTTTGGTGGTCTGCCGGGCCGGATCAGAGCCGGCGTTGGGCTCAGTCAGGGCAAAGGCGCCGATGATCTCACCGGTTGCCAGCCGGCTAAGATGCTGCTGTTTTTGTTCCTCGCTGCCGTAGCGCAGGATACTTTCGCAGACAATGGAGTTATGAACCGACATCACCACCGCCGTCGAAGCGCAGGCGTAAGCCACTTCGGAAAGCGCCAGCACATAGCTTACCGAATCCGCGCCGGAGCCGTTGTATTCCGGGGGGACCATCATTCCCATCAGCCCCAATTCGCCCAGTTTCTTCAGGTTGTCACCCGGAAATTCTTTGGTTTTGTCACGCTCCATGGCTTTGGGCGCAAACTCCGCCCGGGCCAGGTCGCGGACCATTGATTGAACCATGAGTTGTTCTTCGGTTAACTTAAATGACATGTTTTTCCTCCAAAGTGGCTCTTACTCTTTAACAATGGAAAAACCTTCAATTCGTCTCTTGTTTTTCTTTAGCGGCTACTTGCTTCCGGCAGCTCGTTTCGGTTCGGCTGCCTTCGACATGAGCTCAGGCCGAATGTAGCTCGTCGCAGGCTCGCAAAAAGCTGATCCATTGAAACAAACGATGGTTTCTCTGCAAAACAGTCAACCTTCAGCCAGAAGCGAGAAACCAGAAGCCAGCAGCAACGACGAGCAGGCAGCTATGGTGAATAAATCACAACCAGTAACTCGGCTGATTCATCACTGACGTTTGTCATTTTGTGGCGAATACCGGAATTAAAATGCAGCGAGTCGCCTTTATCCAGTACATTGACATGCTCTCCGACAACCACCTCGATTTTACCCGTCAGTACGTAGACAAATTCTTCACCTTCGTGGTGGTAACCGACACCCTTATGGTCTTGTTTGGACTCAACTGTGACCAAAAAAGCTTTGAGGTGTTTATTCTCCGCGCCGGGCGTCAGAGTGGTATAGGCGTAATTTTTCGTCCGCTTGGTATGCGCCTTGATGCGGCTTTCCAGCTTGGATTCCGGCTCCTTGAGCAGGGCGCCCGAGTCAATTTCCAGGGCCCGCGAAACTTGCAGCAAAGCCCCCACCGGGGGAATGGCCTTGCCGGATTCAATTTCTTTCAGATAGTCGGTGGAAAAGCCGGTTTCGTTTGCCAGTTGCTCGATCTTCATTTTTTTGCCTGTGCGGGCTTTTTTAATTTTTTGGCCGACAGGAACGCGTTTTTTGACCTTTCTTCGCGGCATCTTTCCTCCAATCAATTCCGCTGCACTCTTTTACGAATTCATCGAGTGCTGGAGCGATAGCAAATCTTAATAATGAAAATTAGATGTTAAGTCGGATGTTTGTTTAACGCTATACATCATTAAATGGAATCAACATTCCTACTGAAAAATGGTACGCGCCAATAAAACTATTTTATATTATGTAAAAGTGGTTTCAAAATTGTAGATTTTGTTTGAGGGCAAGGCGTAAACCGTTTCTAAAACGGAGCGTACACGATAGTACGCGAGTATTTTGAAACGATTTATAACACAGCCCTCGAGCAAAAGATGGGGTTTTGAAGCCACTTTTAATAATCGTAGAAGCCTTTACCCGTCTTCCTCCCCAACCACCCGGCTTCGACGTATTTGCGCAGCAGCGGGCAGGGACGGTATTTGGAGTCCTTGAAACCATCGTACAGGGTTTCCATAATGGCCAGACAGGTATCCAGACCGATGAGGTCTGCCAGGGCCAGCGGACCCATGGGATGATTCATTCCCAGTTTCATGACCGTATCAATATCTTCGCGATTGCCGACGTCATGGTAGAGGCAGTAAACGGCTTCATTGATCATCGGCAGTAAAATTCGATTGGCGATAAAACCGGGGTAATCGTTGGCTTTAGCCGGTGTTTTGCCAAATTTTTCAGCCAGCTCCCAGGTGACCTGAAAGGTCTCATCCGATGTGGCAATGCCGGGGATGACTTCCACCAGTTTCATGACAGGGACCGGGTTCATAAAGTGCATACCGATTATTTTTTCAGGACGGCCCGTCTGGGCTGCGATCCGACCGATCGGAATGGATGACGTATTGGTCGCCAGAATGACCTGGTCGTTGCAGATCTCATCCAGATCTTTAAACAGCTGATATTTGATTTCTTCATTTTCAGTGGCGGCCTCGACCACATAGTCAGCCGATGCCATATCCGCCAAACTCACACTGGTCTTGATGCGGCCCAAAATCGCGCTTTTGTCGTCGTCTGACATCTTGCCTTTATCGACGCCTCGGCTTAAGATCTTTGAAATGACTTCAAAGCCTTTTTCGACAAATTCTGTTTTAATGTCATTCATGATGACATCCAGTCCACTCATCGCCGCAACCTGGGCGATCCCGCCGCCCATCTGACCGGCACCAATAACACCAAATGTCTTTATTGCCATTTTTTCCTCCTGAATTTTACCACAGAGCTCACAGAGTTCACGGAGAAGACAAATTACTATTCTCTGTGCTCTCTGTGTCCTCTGTGGTTAGAGTTTTTACTTTATCTTTTAACGATCATGGCCACCGCTTCGCCGCCGCCCAGGCACAAAGTGGCCAGACCGGTCTTTTTATCCTGTTTGATCATCTCAAATAAAAGTGTGACCAGCACGCGGCAGCCGCTGGCGCCAATTGGATGACCCAGGGCCACACTGCCGCCGTTAACATTGACTTTGGCTGGATCCAGGTTGAGCTCCTTCAAAACGGCTACCGTGGAGCCGCTAAAGGCTTCGTTGACCTCGAATAGATCGATATCATCCTGGGATAGGCCTTCTTTTTCTAAGACTTTGGGAATAGCCAGAATGGGTGCCACCAGAACATACTTCATTTCCAATCCGGCAGAAGCCTGGGCGCCGATGGTGGCCATAATCTCACAGCCCAGTTCGCTGGCCTTGTCCCGGGACATCACGACCACGGCGGCGGCGCCATCACTGATGATGGAGGCATTGCCGGCGGTGGCTCGGCCGTCTTTTTGAAATGCGGGTGACATCTTTGCTAAAATCTCGTAACTGGTTTCGCGCGCGCATTCATCCTGCGCGAAGACAACCGGATCGCCTTTGCGCCGGGGGATTTCCACCGGCATGATTTCGTCTTTAAATTTCCCGGTATGGATGGCTTCCAACGTTCGGCGGTAGGACTCGGCCGCATAGCGATCCTGGTCTTCACGGCTGACATCATATTTTTCCGAGCACAAATCATTGGATATGCCCATATGAAAATCGTTGACAATATCCCACAAGCCGTCGTGCACCATGTGGTCCTGTAATTTTCCCGGGCCCATGCGGTATCCGAAGCGGGCCTTTTCCAGAAAATAGGGTGCCATACTCATATTTTCCATGCCTCCGGCCACAACGATGTCCGCATCACCGGTCTGGATGGCCTGGGCGGCCA
>CAZJHF010000120.1:0-7474 GCA_964545505.1 uncultured Desulfobacterales bacterium
TTTCTGGATACCATTAAAATGCGGCTGCAAGGACAGGCACACATGAATCCCCTGCGAAATGGATATCGCTTCAGACAGCCGAACTCGAATTTTTTCCTTCATCAATTGTTTGACACCGATCCTGGATTTTGGCATGGTTAGGGAACATTGTGGTAGCTGCGTGATTTTTCAAGCGTTAAATCATAAAGGGAAATAGAATGGACAACAAAGTCTATATCGTGGCTTGCAACGATTATGCTGAAATTGAAGCCCAGCTGTCAAACTTGATGGATTTGATGGGTGGCATGCAGCAGTTTGCCCAACGGGGCGAAAACATCGTATTGAAAGTCAATTTGCTGCGTGAGGCCCGGCCCGAAGCGGCGGTTACCACCCATCCGTCTCTGGTGGCGGCTGTCGCCCGTATGGCCAAAGAAACGGGGGCCACACCGATCATCGCCGATTCACCCGGCGGGGGTTACCGCTATAACGCCAAATCACTGGATAAAATATATCGCACCTGCGGCATGCACCAGGCAGCCCGGGAAGCCGGCATTGAGGTCAATTGGGACACAACAGCCCGGCCCGTATCTTATGCAGAGGGCCAGCTGACCAAACATTTTGATATCATCACCCCGGTGCATGAGGCCCAGGGCATTTTTAACCTGTGCAAAATGAAGACCCACGTGTTTACCGGTATGACCGGTGCCGTCAAAAACATTTTCGGGGTGATCCCCGGTCTGACCAAGCCCGGTTATCATGCCAAGCTGAATAATGTGCAACGCTTTGCCGGTATGCTGCTGGATCTGGCCGGATATATCTCACCGCGGCTTACCATAATGGACGCGGTTGTGGCCATGGAAGGTGATGGACCCGGTGCAGGAAAGCCGCGGTCGGTCGGTTTGCTTTTGGGGTCAACAAATCCGTTGGCCCTGGATGTGGTCGCCGGCGAAATAATGAATCTGGATCGAACCCGAAACCCCATCCTGGTGGAGGCCGAACACCGCGCGCTCTCACCATCGCGCATAGAAGACATTGAGATCATTGGCGTTGACCTGGCTGATGTGCGGGTGCCGGATTTTAAGCAACCGCAAACATCTGCTCGTAGATTTGGCCTGGATCCGGGCCCCTGGTATCAGCGCATGATTGAACCCAAGTTTAAAAATGCGTTTACCGTGCGCCCCAAAGTCATGTGGCATCGATGTATTGCCTGTGGCACGTGCATCGAAGGCTGTCCGGTGAAAGCCATCAGTTTCGTTAAAGAACGCGCTCTCATCGATGACGACAAGTGTATCCGCTGTTACTGCTGCCACGAAGTCTGCCCGGAAGAGGCCATCGGCCTATACAGCTCCTGGTTGTACCGCTTGATCGGACCCGCCTGAGTATTGGCAAAGGCCATCTTTCGGGCGGATAAAAAAGATATCGCCTCCCGCAAGAACGCATCTCCGGCATCAGACAGTCAGATTGGAAGCCATTTTAAATCCCTTCAAAGCAATTGTTGCGGTCTTTTGTTAAAAGCCGCAAACCTGCGCAAAAGGGGCTATATATTGGCTTCTAATTCGATTCAACGGCGAGTCAATTTTAAAAGGGTAATTTCTGATGGCGAGCCCACGCGCACCGGTGGTCCCCAGTAACCGGTGCCGCGGCTGACATAGATCTGGGTGGTTTCGTGGGTATGCAATCCGTAAACGTATGGCTGGGCAAAACCGACCAGTAAATTCCACGGAAAAAACTGGCCGCCGTGGGTGTGGCCTGATATCTGCAGATCATATCCGGCGCGGGCAGCGGCAAATATGTTTTTGGGCTGATGCGCCAGCAGGATTTTCACATCTGCTGCTGGTGCGCCATTTAAGGCTTTTTGCGGATCCGAGCGGTGAGTGGACAAAAAATTGCCGCCGCGATAGTCGGTCACCCCGGCCAGCACCAGTCTGGCCTGACCCCGGGCAATTACCTGATGCGCATTTAACAGCACGATATACCCCAGACGCCGGACTTCTTCAATCCATTCAATCACACCGGAATAATACTCGTGATTGCCGGTCACAAAAAAATTGCCCGACACTGATTGTATTTGGGCCAAAGGTGCCACATCATACCCGAGCTGATCGACCGAGCCGTCCACCAGATCACCGGTCAAGGCCACAATATCGGCCTCAAGCGTATTGACCACCGCAACGATATCTTCGACGCTGGAACGTCGAAAAGTGGGATTGACATGAATGTCGGTAATCTGCACGATTTTAAAACCTTCCAGATCCGGCGGCAGATTATCGATCGGAACCGCTACCCGTTTGACCTGGGGCGTCTGTTTGGCTTCGGCCACGCCAAAGCCGGTGGTCAGCGCCGCAGCCGCCAGGATTCCGTAATTCATCGAGTTGACGAGGAACCCTCTGCGGGAGGGGCTATCAATGGGCTCAATCTTATCTCGGTTGCGGGCCGGTTTGGAAACGCGCGCTTTGAACCAGTTAAAGCCCGCAACCGGCAGCCACACAAGATCGCGAATCACCAGGTAGGAGAAGAGAAAACTTAAAAACCCCACGCCCAGATACCCGGCCCAGGTCAGCAGATGAAGGCCCAGGTTGTCGAAACCTGAGCGGCGCAACACAATTGTGAGGACCGGCGCAAATATGGTGGCAACGATCCCAGCGGCCAACGCGATTTTCCAGCGTCGCCTGAAGGGTGCCCGGCCGAAAAGTCGCCAGGTCATATAGCCGGCCAACAGGGCGGAGATGGCAAAAAATATGATAAAAAATCTAACCATGTCTAATCCGATCACCAATTTCCGATCAGGAATGATCCCAACCAACAGGTAATAGATTAAGCATTAAATTGTAAACGCCAAGTGGATTGAAAGGTCATCTGTGGCTGCCCTTGAGCCAATTGATCATATTTGAAACGGGTTTCGTTTTGATTATCACCTTTATGTATTATGTTGTAGGTAGTCCGAATGTAGTGCCATGCCCTACAAACATGTTGCTAAAGCTGTTGATCTTTGAGGAAGCATGATGAAAACAAAACCGATACTACTCGGAACCGTGATTGCTGTGTTTTTTATGATTTTCACGGGCCTGGTGTTTCTGCCGGCAGTCCTGTCCAGCGACGCGCTCAAACCCCGCATTCTGCAGGCTGTCAACGAGCGGTTGCCCGGAAAACTACAGGTCGCGCAATGGCGCTTTAAATGGTTTAGCGGCATTGAAGCCAAAGGCATCATTTACGACCACCAGGAAGAAAATATTTTTATCGAAGTTGCTGAATTAAAGGGATATCGAGGACTGGTCCAGCTGATGGCCAACGCCCGCAACCTGGGTGGCGTGGAGATCATTAAACCGCAGGTGTTATTTTATATAACAGACAACCAGCGGCGGAAACCATCAAAAACAGTCGAACCTTCACAGGCGGCAGGGCTGCCGGCTATAGCCGGCATCCTTAAAATTACCGACGGCACCATCCGCACAGTGAACCTTAAAGGTGATGAAAAAACGGTGGTCAAAGATCTCGATCTGTTTCTGGACGTTTCGGATATCAAAAAGCCCATCACCTATCGTGTTTTGCTGACCTCCGGTGACAGCATCGGTCGTTTTGCCGGTGAGGGCACCCTGACCCTGTCTGCAGACAACCCCCTTGATCTGAACGCCATCCAATCCGATGCTAGCTTAAAAGTCAGCAACTGGGAACTCGAGGATACGCTGGCTATTCTGGCCTCACAGGGCAACTACCCCCATGGTAAAGGGCGACTCAATGCCGACCTGAGCGTCAAGGGCAGCTCAGCAGAGGCCTTAAACCTCAAGGGCAACTTGTCCGCGAGTCAACTCGAGCTCTGGGGCGGCCCCCTTAAAACGGATCATCCCCGATTCAAAGATATCGTCACAAAACTGGACGCAAACATCACCCGGGGCAGCCTGTCTCTAAAACAATTGAACTTTAAATCTTCGGTGGCCCAGGGAACTGCCCAGGGCAGTGTCACCGATAAGGGTGATAAAAAATTAAGCGGTTCGGCCAGCATCAATCTGGCCGAACTTTTCTCCCAGATGCCGCAAACCTTAAATTTACGCCAGGACACAAACCTGTCTGAAGGCACTTTATTGCTGTCGTATAATGTCAACGCGACGGATACGGTCACCGCATTTGACACCAGCGCCCAAATCGACCGTATAAAGGGCGCCAGCGGCGGCAAACCCATCACCTGGAATCAGCCTATTTCATTGAAGGCCCGCGGTGAAAAACGCCCGGACGGAATTCAACTGGCCAAGTTGTCGTTGCGCTCGGCATTTATCAATGCCGACGGCCAGGGTGATCTGGCCAATATGAAAGGCACCCTCTCTGCAGATCTGGCAACCGCCCTGAGGGAATTAAAAAAATTCGTCGAGATCAGAGAATGGGATGCTTCCGGCAAACTGTTTGCCAGATTTGACATCAAGGAAGCCGCCCCCGACATAAATGCCGCCTCGCTGAATCTGGATATCCGCAGCCTGGCTTTAAGCCGCAACGGCCTCACGATCCTGCCCCTACAGGATGCCAAGGCTGACTTAAAGACCACCATCCGCCGAGCAGCGAATTTCAGCGCCAGCGAATTTCAACAGCCGAATTTAAGCGTTCAATCGACCCTGGCCAAAGGCAATTTCAGGGCCGACCGCTTTCAGCTGACCGATAGCAGCGATTTTCCCTCGGCCCAGAATCTTGCTATTGACGCTGGATTCAACTTGCAACAGATTTCAGATTTGCTGCGCAATTTTAAAATACTCCCGGCTACCAATAGGCTGGCGGGCAACGCTCACCTTAAGACCAGCGGCACACTCGCTGACCGACAGTTAACCCTCAACAGCACCCGCGTCGACGCCCGTAATTTCAAATACCGTGCGGGACAAAAACAAATCAGCGAAGAACGCCTGAGCGTGCAAACCCAGGGCAAACTCAATTTTGTCGCTCGGTCCGTCGATCTGGCCCCGATGAATATCAACAGCTCGGCGGGCACGATCACTGTTCCCCGTTTGGCGGTCAATGATTGGTCGAACTTTCAAAACGACATGAAAACCCAGGCGCAGGCAGATCTTGACCTGACAAAACTGTTCAAAGCTTATGGGGATTTTATCGAGCTACCGGAAAAAACCCGTGTTGCCGGCAAGGGTCAGTTTGATCTCGATCTGGATTTTTCATCCACGACCGCTCAGTTTCTAAAAGTTCGTGCCGACCTTTCCCCTTTTCAAATGACATCCGATACCCTGCCCCCAATTTCCGAAGATCACGTTAAATTAAAGGCCGATTTAAAGCGCAAGCCGGGCGGATCGGTTCTAACAATCGAAAACATTCAACTCAATTCGACCCCGCTGTCGCTTTCAGCGACGGGTAATCTAGACCAGACCGGTGGTCGCAAAAAGCTGGATGCCGCAGGCAGCATCAACCTGGACCTGAAGATGCTTTCTCCCTATCTGGAAAAAATAGCCGGGCCCCAGCAGATTACAATAACCGGCAGAGGCGAGAACCCTTTTCAACTCAAAATGGTCTCAGGCGGCAAGCGCTGGACGGATTCACTCAAACAAACCGATTTTACCGGCGCGATCCGCGCAGATTCAATCAACGCTTTCGGTCTGGGTATCTCAGCCACCGAAATCCCCATCCGGGTGGCCAACGAATCGGCCCTGGCCAAATTGGCTGCGACCGCCAATGGCGGTCAGCTCAACCTGGAGCCAACCCTCCATTTGCAAAAAGAACCCTACATGCTTACGCTGCCCCAGGACAGCTACATTTTAAAGGATGTTGAAATAACAGACGCTATCGCCGAGCAGCTAATGTCTAAACTTCACCCTGTTTTTCAGGGCTCGGTGCAGGCGGAAGGGCAGGTTGACCTGCATATGCAGCATTTCAACTGGCCGCTGGACAACAAGGACCGGGACAAAACGGATTTTGCTGGAACCCTGCGCCTAAAAGGCGTGCGTATCAATTCCACCAAAATGCTTACCGGTATTCTTGCGCTGATGGGTGTCCGTGGAAATGAAATGGATTTCGGCGATTTGGACATCGAATTTGTGGCCCGCAACGGCCGCATTGAAACCTCCCCCATCCGGCTTGAAATCGACGGGTACCCAATTGCCTTACACGGCTCGGTGGGCTTTGACAAAAGCCTTGACTATGTCGCCAAAATTCCGATCACTCCCAAGCTTGTCGGCGATAAAGCTTATACCTATCTTGAAGGAGTTACCATCGACGTTCCCATCCGCGGCAATTCGTCCAATCCGGACATCGACAAAGGTGCCGTGCAGCAGGCCTCCAGCAGCCTGGCCGAACAGGCGCTTCAAAAATCACTGCAAAAAGGCGTGCAAAATGTTCTCGAACAGCTGCTAAAAAAATAGGCCGAGCCAAATCAATGCAGCATCCCGCGAGCCTATAACACCATGCGTATACTTTTACAGTCTCATTTCAAAGTGAGCCGTATCATCCAGACGACCCCTGATAAATTATGGGATTTGCTCACCGACACCATGCAGTGGACCGAATGGGGACCCACGGTTAAAGCCGTTCAATCCAAAATCCGTTATATTCGAGCCGGTTCAACAGGTCACGTCAAAACGATCTTCGGCTTTTGGGCGCCATTTGTCATCACCGAATGGGCAGACAGACAATATTGGTCGTGGCATGTTTTTAACATTCGAGCCACCGGCCATCGCATCGAAGTCATTGATGGCAATTGCTGTCGGCTCATTTTTGAGGTGCCGCTCTGGGCAGGGCCCTATGCGATTTTTTGCAAAATTGCTGCCGATCGAATTGCCCGGTATTTGGAAGCCGGCCTTTCGGCGAATATAAATCCGGTTAACAATGATTGACACGACATTTTCACTTCTTTATACTTCATGCGCGTTGATGGGAATCGTCTACGCCAAAACCCATTAACACCAACTCCTAAGCAACCATAGCATTCATGTCAAAAATCGTTGACCTTCATAATTATCGGACCAAAGCCGTTGAACAACGCGCTTTCAGCCCCTGGCAGAACCGCTTTGGCGAGGTCTACGACGCGAAGACCCGCCTGTCGGATTTATCGGATAAAACCCTCTTTTTTCTTGCGCAGCCAGGAGAAGACAGCTCAGTCGCCTACTATGAGATGATCATGGGAGTCCTGGATCTGGGGCCGGCCACCAAGTTTAATTATCTGCCGACCGAACAACAGATGCAGGTTGTCGATATCCATCTGTTTTTAGCAGATCACATGCGCTTTGAAATGATGTGCCGTCTGGAATGGCTCGCCGCACATCCCTGTCAAAACTACAGCATCATCGCCCTGGTTCAGAACCACAGGCAGATGCGCGACGATTGTAAAGCGAATCCGCCGGGGCTGTCATCGTTCCATCCGGGCCACGCAACCTATCAGAAGCTGATCCCCCGGGAAAAAGAGGTGTTCATTCGGCAATTGTTAAGGGAAGCATTGGAGAAATTCGAGGAACGCTTCGAATCCTAACTTACGGATCGTTAAAAATGGCGTCGCATCATGTTGTGCGGAGGAATT
>CAZJHF010000120.1:7574-10412 GCA_964545505.1 uncultured Desulfobacterales bacterium
ATCCTAACTTACGGATCGTTAAAAATGGCGTCGCATCATGTTGTGCGGAGGAATTACGATCAAAATACAGCACACTTATAAAGAGCCTGTGCTCAATTGCACGACGGTCATGTTTTTTTCTGAAAGGCGATATACTGATAATTAGCGCATTGGCAACCCTGTGCTGCGATATTTGGGATGATAGGCACCGAAGATTTTGTCCCAAACCGTGGCGCAGGTAGAATCCCAGATATCGGGGCACCGGCACCATGAAAATCATAGCGCCTTTCAGAAAATGACATGACCAGACAACGCCCTCTAATTTTGTAAGTTATTTTTGCGACAGCATACTAGTAAACTTCTATTCCTTCAATTTTACCCCCGCCGAATTCTGCCATGGTTTCAGCCGCAATGGTCAGGCCGTCTGTTAAGTGCTGGCTGTCAATGCCGGGGACGGCATAGGCATAGAAAAGAACCTGATTTGTATTTTCGTGCACGCGGGTTTTTTCGTCAGCGCCCTGGCACAAGACGCACACAATGTCGCTTTCATCCCGCAGCACTATCTCATCGGCTTTACAGATAAACTCTCGCCCACCCATGCCCGCACAACCCTCACCTTCGTCCGCCACATCCAATGTCAGGCCGCCGTCAAAACGCTCAAAATCGGTGACCGCCACCAGAATACCGGCACACATCTCAGCCATAAAATGCGCATCCACGATCAGATCGTAGCGCGGAAAACCGCTGTGAATGGTGCGTTTGAGATGTTTGGTCAGCGGGCATTCAAACCCAAAGCTTTGGAAAAAAGCGGCATAGGTATCAATCCGATCGGTAATTTCAGCCAGGGTTTGCCGCCTGCGCATCTTGCGCAGCAATTTGCGCTTCTGCTGATCAAAACCGGCCGGGTTTTCATGGTTCTGGCAGCCGCTGATCAGCGTCAGTCCGAAAGCCACACCCGGGTATGTCTGCTTGTATGTTGCCGACAGGCTATAATCAGGAAACATCTTCTTCCTCTTCTGATTTTTTGAATTTTTCATAAGACATTTCAAAACCGTTTAGGCGAAAATTTTGCGGACTTTTGTTAAAAGCGCTTAGCGACGTGGAGCGCAAAATCTTGAACTGTTTGAAGGCGTCAGCCTGAGTTTTCAAGATTTAGCGCAGCAAGCTTAGCGCTTTTTAAAAGACGCAAACCGGCGCAAAAAGGGTTTTGAAATGGCTGCTATGGAAATATTTTGCCCGGATTAAGGATACCGTTGGGATCAAACAGGGTTTTGATCTGTTTCATCCAATCCAGGCTTTTGCCGTGCTCGGCAGCCATATACTTTTTCTTGCCCAGGCCGACACCATGCTCCCCGGTGGCAGTCCCGCCCAGATCAAGTGCTTTAGACACTAAGCGCTGGACCAGTTTGTCAATTTGGACCCATTGCTTCTGGTCGCCTTTTTTGCCGGGAATATTAAAATGCACGTTGCCGTCACCGGCATGACCGAAAGTATACCCCATAATGCCGGTGGTCTTCATCTCGTCGCCAATGGCAGCAATAATTTCCGGATAGGCTGTATTGGGGACAGCCACGTCAACCACCAGGGTGCCGCAATCCGGATGGGTGCGAATTATCATCTCTCCAAGCACGTGGCGGGCCTTGAAGATATGGTCTCGCTCGGCTTTACCCAGACCGGATCTAAATTCCGTACAGCCCTGTTGGTTGCAGATCTCGCGGCCCATTTCCAACACTTCGGCCAGATGGCTGGCAGACGAACTGTGGAATTCAACAAATAGGGTGGGCGAGACATTCAGGTCCAGCCGTTCTTCGCGATTCATCAGTTCAATGCATTCGGGGCCCAGCAGCTCCAATGCAGCCGGGTTGAGGCCGGATCGGATGATCTCAAAAACAGCGTTGCCGGCCGCCTTGACGGAAGGAAAGGTACCAATTGCGGCCGAGTATTCAACCGGAAAACCCACCAGACGAAGGGTAGCAGCGGTCACAACGCCCAGGGTGCCTTCGGATCCCACCATCAGATGGACCAAATCATAGCCCGAAGATGTTTTAGCCGCGCGGGTGCCCAGCTCGATGATCTCACCGCTTGCCAGAACCACTTCAAGCCGCAACACGTAATCCTTGGTGGATCCGTAATAGACGGTACGCGTACCGCTGGCATTGTTGGCAATCATGCCACCGACGGTGGCCTGGGCCCCGGGATCGGGTGGAAAAAACAGGCCCGTGTGCCGCAGTTTTTCATTCAAATGCTGATAAATAACGCCTGGTTCTACATCGGCCTGAAAATCTTCGATGCGAATGTCCACAATGCGGTTCATCCGTGAAAAATCCAGCACAAGGCCCTTGTGAATGGGGATCGGATTACCTTCCAGGCTGGAGCCGGAGCCCCAGCCGGTTATCGGGATGCGATGGTCATTGGCATATCTTAATAGATTCGCCACCTCGTTGCGATCCAGCGGCCAGATGACCGCTTCAGGTCGACTGGGGCCATGCTGCGACTGATCCTTGGCGTGCAGGTCAAGTACCGAATCGCCGGTTGAGAAGCGATCCGGCGCAACCATGCTCTGCAGGGTTCTGATATGCTTCTCGTTTAGAGAATTGAATTTCAAAATCATCTCCCGTGAGCGCTGGTATTGTGCATTTGACGTGGTCTTCCTTTTCAATAAGTCTTGACTTCAGGGTGTAACCTATATACGAAAGAATATCAAAATAAAAAATGAATCGCATTCAGTTTCACGCACCAAGGGCATACGATCATCTATCACAATACATGAGTGGCTTCCATTTTAACGTCCAATCCAAAAGTGAAAGGAGGGTCATGATGAAAAAAAATATGTTTATCATCAGTTTAACATTGCTGGTG
>CAZJHF010000121.1:0-10357 GCA_964545505.1 uncultured Desulfobacterales bacterium
GCTCGCAATGACCGTTTTAGCGTTGAAAAATTATTAAAGGAACATGTGGGACACAACACTAGTATGAATTGAATAAAATCGGATGGTACAAATCCACACCAAAATTATCATGATGGGGTGCGCATTTTGAAAGCAGGAGGAAAGTTATTTTTTTGTTCAGGTGTTTTCTTTCTTCATCAAGGGTGTCAAAATTGCCGCCCCCTTTTGAAATGATCAGATCGGACTGATCAACCAGAGAATTGACTTCGCTTGAGCACCTGTTCAGGACGGTACCCGGTAAAGGTCCATCGATGCCGTTTTCAATAACGGTGGTAATTTTATCAATACCAACTGCTTTGGCCTCCTTTAAGGTAGCGTCATTGAGCGTCGGCACACTTCTGACCACAACGGTTATCTCAAGTTGATATATTTTTAAAAGGGTTTCGATCAGCAAGCGGTCGAATACAATTTCTCCGGCGTTATCGCCAAAAATCAACAGTTGGCGGGCGGATTGCAATTGTTGTTTGAACTTTGAAAAATTTTCGTTTGAAAGCGGCAATTTTGTTTTCTCTGCGATCGATTTCTCAATGGTCAAGGTGGAATCCGCCACCATAAAATCCATGGAATTTCCCAGGATGGATAACTTAACGGCCATTTTCAACGGGTCGGGGGCTTCGTTAACCATTTTTTCCAGAAAGGGGTACAGTTCAAGTATTTGTTCATTCTGGCTTGATTTCAACTCATAAAAAGGATCCCGGTTGTTGACCGTTGCGATAATTTTTTGCCATACATTTTCGATAATACCCGGGCTGGTGATATCCCAGATCTGGCCGCGCAGAGCCGGGATTTGCAGAATGTCAGCATATAACGCTTTAACCGCTTTTTCATCCAGGGACAGTCTCCTCAGGGATGAAATGGTCATTTTTAAGATGCAAGGGATACAATCCGGCTTGATAAACATTATTTTGACTGCTCCTGTATCATCTGATCCATCATTTGAGCGGCAATTGAAGCGAATGCCGCATCATTGATATGATGATCCGCTTCCCGAACGTCAATTCGGGGGTCGAGTTTTTCTCTGACGCGTTGAGTAAAAAACAGATTCATGGATGGGTTATACAGGGGGCCACCATCGCGATCTGCCTCGGACCATCCCTGTAGGGGTACCAATATTTTTACATTGGGTGCATCCATATTTAACTTTTGCGTCAGTTGATCGGCCAATGTTCGTGTTTCGTCTTCATTGAGACGAATGGCAGAGCGAAAATCATAAAAAAAGATCTGGCGATCTTGATATTGCGGCGGAATATTGGCGCGCGTGAATTCTAAAACCGCACAATCCAGTCCTCCCGGTACAACCAGACGGGGAATGGATTGCCCGGCGACGGGTTCGAAGCGTTGCGGTCCAATATCGCCGCAGTAGCCGTTGAGCAAATGATCGGCCAGTTCATGGGTGGCCAGATCCAATATGCCATCGAAATATCCTTCGGCCGCCAGTTCTTCCATAGCCATTCCACCGATGCCATTGGCATGGAAAGCCACTACCTCATATCCCCGTTCTTCCAGCGCCTGTCGGGTGGCCTCAGCGCCTGCGGTGATAAATCCAAAAAAGGGCAGGGCAATTCTTTTTTTGCTCGTTTCTGGATGCCATTGGCTGCGGACCATGCCAGCAATGCCGGCTGCGGCCACATCCAGGATGCGGCCTGAAATGCTATTGACACCCAGCAGGTCGGCGACACTGTGGATCATGGTAATATCTTTGGTGCCGACCGTTTGGGCCATGTTACGCGATGCTACCGTGGAAACCATCACCTTGGGAACCCCCAATGGGAGTTCATGCATGATGCACGTACCGATATGGGTGCCGGTGCCGCCGCCGGCAGAAATCATGCCTGCAATTTCTTTGTTCGCATAGAGTTTTTTGATTTTGGCTTTGCCTGTTTCGATCATGGCGGCAATGGCCGTGTCTCTGCTCTTGCGCACAGTCGAGTCGTTTTCGATAATCGTTTTGAATAAATCCAGATCAACCGCTGCCGGGGATGGGCCGGCGGTACCGACATTCATAGTTAAAACACCCAGGCCAAGTTGTTCAATACGATCCTTCAAAAAAAAATGCTCCTCAGCCTTGGAATCAAAAGTTCCCACCACTGCTACCGTAAGTTTTTTCCCCATTTTAATTCCTTAAAGGATGAGGTTATTCGTTATATGTAAAATCGACATTTTTTGATTAACCAATAACCAGTAGTTATAACCTATCTAAAAAAATAGTAGATCACGCTCCCCGCATAAAGCAGAAAGCGTTAGATATATTTTTAAATAGGTTATAATAACTTTTAGTCTAATCTTTATTTAGACCAAAGAACCCATTCTTATGCCAGACCAGTGGTGGTTTACCGCTATCGTTCTGATTGACAACGCGGCCCATAAAAAGCTCGTAGCCTTGAATTTCTTTGGTACTTTCAACTTCACATTCCATCCAGGCTGCTGCTCCTTCCGGGATCAAGGCTGCACTGCCGGAACCGGTAGTCGCGGTAATAGAAAAGCGCTCAAACTTATCGCTATCCTCGCCTTTGGCACTTCCGACCTGCATGGCCAATTTTTCCTGGTCGGCTCCTGCGATCACCAGCGTAAATTTGCCGGATTGTGTAATAAGCTTTTCGGTCAGGTGGCCTTTTGCCACGCTGATGACCAGCAGGGGTTCTTTTTCAGATACAAACATGGCCGTAGCGGTCATGATATCTTTTTTATCTTCATGGGCAGTGCTGATGAACACCACCGAACACGGCAACCAGTAAAACACATTGTTTTCATTGCTCATGCTGATATTCCTCCCTCTTTTTGCTGTTGTGACTTAATTTTCATGCAAGATTCAGGTATTCACTTACATAATATAGCCCAAACTGTAAACTGCAAATTGATTGACTAAATGCATTTTGACTGGTTTAATTTTGGTAAAACCCAGCCCATTGGTGAAACTAAAACGCATTTAGGGTCATATTTTTTTATTGCCGATGAGACAATGGATTAAAATCGAACGCATACCGGGTGTTCTGGCCACAGCCTATGAAAAAGGCACCCGCATGGTAATTGATAGCTACTACAGCCATGTGGCCGAGGAAATCGTTGCCCATCTGCCCGGTGATAGGATCCTGGATATCGGCACCGGTCCGGGCTATCTGCCGATTGAAATTGCCAAAAGATCTTTAAGCGTTCGCATTATCGGCGTCGATTTAAGCCGCAAGTTATTGGATATGGCGCGCTCAAATGCCGCCAAAGAGGGCCTTTCGGAGCGATTGACGTTTCAACTCGGAGACGCCGGCCGCATTGATTTTGAAGAGGCATCCTTTGATATGGTGATCAGCACCGGCATGCTGCATGCAATTAAGGATCCGGTGAAGGTTATTCAGGAGATGTACCGCGTCTTGAAAAGCGGCGGTGAAGCCTGGATTTTTGATCCGGCCCGGGTGAGTACAGGGGCGGACCGTAAAAAATGGAAGGCATCCCTTAATCTGCGGGAACGATTTTTTTTGAAAATTTTTCAATTATCGGGTTTGCATAAACCGATCAAAACCTATACGCGCGAACAAGCGATAACGCTGATCGAACAAACTGATTTCAAAGATTACCGGATCGATGCGCGCGACAACGAAATTAGAATTAAATTAAAAAAATAGGTTTCAATTTCTAAAACAAATTGCAGAAACTTGTTAAGGGCGAAATGCTGGATTCTCCTGATGATTTCAATAAAAAGAAATGGTTTCAGGAATAGGGAAAATGGAGTGTTGGAGAACTGGAGTTAAATTAAAAAATTATCACGAAAGCACGAAAAAAGGAAAACACGAAAAGAATCAAAATTTCGTGCTTTTTCGATTTCGTGTTTTCGTGATAGAACACAGACTTTCATATAGTTATTCATTTTACACTTAATCGATTTACGGAATATTGATGGAAGCAGAATTGGTTATAACTGGCAAGATAGTCAGTGGGGCGGGGAAGGGCGCCTATTTTACCCAAATTGACTGGGTGCAGCAGCAGTGCGATGAAAAATTAGGTTTTAAACCCTTTCCTGGAACGCTGAACCTGGAGATAGCGCCCGATGATCTTGCCCTTATGACATCACTCGATCAAAAAAAAGCGGTTGAATTGATTTCACCCGATCCGAAGTTTTGTAATGCTAAAGCCTTTGCGGTAGAAATAAAAAAAATTAAAGGCGCCATTATCATGCCCGCAGAAAAGGTCAGAATTCACGCCGAGAATATCATTGAGATCATCGCACCGTTGAGCATCAAAGCGACGCTTAACGTTACAGTTGGTGATTTGCTAAACATACGTCTATTGGAAAGGTAATTCATGTCGCAGGATAAAATGCTAAACGTGGCAGCGGTTATTTTTGATCTGGATGGGACGCTGATCGATTCGATCGACATCTATTTTCGAATTGTTGAAAATGCTCTGAAACGGCTCGATCTCCCGCCGGTATCGCGCAGCAAAATACTGGCGGCAGCGGAAAGCGAAGATTTCAAGTGGGAACTCGTTTTGCCTCGAGAAGTTCTGGACAGCCAGGAAAACATTATTGATAAAGCCTGGGCCGTCATCAATGAGATCGCACCGCAGATGTTTGCCGACCACCTGGATATCTTTCAGGGTGCGGATACGGCCCTTAACTTGATCGCTGCAAAGGGCTTAAAGGTGGGGCTGGTCACCTCGACTCAAAAGCATTATTTAGAGACAAAAATGCTGCCTCTAAAAAATGCCGGTGTCGATAACCTCATCCAGGCCATCATTACTTCTGATGATGTCGAAAAAAGAAAGCCGGCACCGGATCCACTCATCATGTGCGCTCAACAACTGGATGTTAAGCCTGCCAGTTGTGTTTATGTGGGGGATACCACCACGGACATACAAGCGGGCAAAGCAGCGGGCATGCAAACCATCGGCGTACTGACCGGATTTGATGATTACGATGCCTTCAAAAAAGAGCAACCGGATGCCATTATCGACAGTATCCGCAATCTGAGTGATGTTCTTGCCGTTTGACAGAGATGCTTTTGCGCTACAGCTTTGCTGTACGGTGAACAGCTGACAGCGATTGATGGCGGTCAATACATTAAATCGGGCAGGTATAAGATAATCGTAGGAAAGATAATGAGAATAATAATGCCCACAATCACAGCCAGCAAAAACGGCATGACACCCTTAAAAATGGCTTCAAGAGGCACGCCTCCAATGGCACCCTGTGCTACGCCGTAAACAACGTACACATTGATTCCCACCGGTGGGGTAATCACACCCATTTCAGTGACCATAACAATAATAATCCCAAACCATATCGGATCATAACCGAGGCTGGTAACAATCGGGAAAAATATCGGAATGGTCAGCATGACAAAAGCCAGCGCATCCATAAAACATCCGCCAAGGAAGTATACACCGATAATCATGGTCAGAATTACAAACGGTGGTAAATCAAATCCACCGATCCAGGATGCAACGTTAAATGGAATGCGTGTGATGGCTAAAAATTTACCGAATACAACTGCACCCGCAATTAAGAGCAAAACCATGCAGGATGTTCTGAGGGTTTCATAAAGCGACTTCACAAATCCCTGCCAGGTCAGCTGCCTTCGAATTAAAGAAACGGCTAAAACGCCGAAAGCACCTATTGCAGCAGCTTCTGTGGGAGTGAAGAACCCAAAAAACAGCCCCCCCATAACCAGACCGAATACAGCGATGGTATCGATCAATCCGTTGAGGGATTTCAGTTTTTCCTTCCA
The DNA here is from genome assembly GCA_964545505.1 of uncultured Desulfobacterales bacterium. Classification (GTDB taxonomy): domain Bacteria; phylum Desulfobacterota; class Desulfobacteria; order Desulfobacterales; family JAHEIW01; genus JAHEIW01. Next base: position 5,754 of record CAZJHF010000121.1, read on the forward strand.
GGTAAAAGTTTCACCGGGTGGCCCCTGATCAGGTGCAAAGCGGCAACGGATATAAATTGAGATAATAAACAGAATCGTAACAAGGATGGCCGGGAAAATTCCGGCAACAAAAAGCTTTCCAATGGATTCTTCGGTTAGAACCCCGTATACGATAAGCACCACACTGGGGGGCATGATCATACCCAGTCCGCCCCCCGAAGCCACAGAACCCGTAGAGAGTTCATCAGCATACTTATATCGCTTCATCTCGGGCAAACCAACCGTTGCCATAGTCGCCGCTGTAGCCGGACTGGACCCGCAGACCGCACCAAAAGCCGTACAGGCTGTAACCGTCGCCATGGCCAAACCGCCCCGGGTGCTTCCCAGGAATTTATAGGCCGTATCATACAATCTGCCACTGATGCCGCTGTTAAAAGCCAGTTGACCCATGAAAATAAAAAGCGGAATTGTCGTGAGCCCATAGGAGGAAAAAACCTCATAAATGTTTCTGGACAGAAGGTTGAGGCCCCCTTTAAAAGAAATCATTATGCTAAAGCCCAAAAACCCAATCATGGTCATAACATAGGCCACCCGCATCCTTGAAAAAAACATGAGGATCATCACGCTGATTCCGATAATACCGGCGACCGTGGGGTTCATTGGGTTTTTAGCTTTCTGATATTGGTTAGAATATCTTGCAGAATTATTAAGGTAAATACGAGCAGGCAGAAGGCAGCAACATATATGACATAGTGTTCGGGAAGTTCGAGATTCATGGAGACTTCACCGGACGCCTTCATCGTGTCGGCATAAATCCACATACGCCAGGTCACAATCGCAAACAAGGCCAGGCTTAAAATACCCGTGCATATTTCAATTTTCGACTGGGTTTTCTCGGAAAACAGACGTACGAGTAATTCAACCCCAATATGGCCCTGAACCTTATGGGTGTACGGCAGGGCCATAACCACTGCCAGCGTGGCCATAAAACCGACAATTTCCACCGAACCAAAAATAGGATGCCCAAAAAGCCGGCCGATCACATCGGCACAGGTTAAAAAGGTCATCCCCACCAGGCAGGCAGCACCGATAATTTTCATTAATTCCAGAATACGGTCAATAAACCGCCAAAATGGTTCCATTAATATTCCCGTCTGTTCAGGTAAAATGGGGTGGACCCCTCGACAGGGCCCACCCTTTTGTCATGTTTATTGCAGGCTATTGAGGGTCTTGATGGTAAAATCGACAATCTCTTTACCCGGAAGCCCTTTTGCATTGGTTTTGGTTACATAGTCGTCAATGATCGGGGCGACTGCTTTTTTCCAACGGGCGGCTTCCTTACTTTTAAGACCGATAATTTGACCCCCCTGATTAAGGAAGAAAACGATTCCTTCGGCATCACTGGCATCCCAGGCCTCACCATGTTTGGCCGCCCATTCAACATTGATCTGAGTAATTATTTTTTGGATATCGGGCGACAGCGAGTCCCACTTCGCTTTATTCATTACCACGAAGAAAGATGTGGTGTAAGCCGCCGAAAAGTCTGCGGTAGCATAATTGGTGACCTCTCCCAGTTTCCAACCTTTATTGGCCTCGAAGGGATAGACAGCGCCGTTGACAACACCTTTTTGCAGCATTTGGTAAGTCTCCGGCATGGGTTTCGGAACCGGTGTCCCGCCCAATGCCTTGACGACAAGGGCGCTGGTGCCATGGCCTCTGAATTTCAGTCCTTTCATATCTTCTATATTTCTGACGGGCTTGTCCTTTGTATGAATCAGCCCCGGTCCATGAGCATGCAGATACATGACCTGGGTATCCATAAGCTCTTTGGGCTGGAATTTGTTGTAGACTTCATTGACAACTTTTGTTGCAACCACACCACTGGTGTACCCGAGAGGCAGGTCAACGGCTGAAATGACAGGAAACCGGCCGCGCGTGTACGCCAGCACGGAAAAACCAACATCTGAGATGCCTTCGACGACCCCGTCATAAACCTGTCTGGCTTTTGTCAGTGTCTGGCCTGGAAAATACTCAACAACCACCTGGCCATTCGTGCGTTTTTCAACTTCCTTACACCAGGATTCGGCCAGTTTGCTCTGGATATGGGCGGGTGGGAAAAAATTACTGTAAGTTAGTTTTACACTGGCCGCTTCAGCTTTTATGGCGCCGGTTGAGCTAAAGAAGCCGAAACATAGAACGAGAAAAGTCAGTAGAATAGTCTTTTTCATGGTACCCTCCTTCGTCGGTGATGGTGAATTATCAGATAGCGAACTGTTCCGTAGGAATCTAATTACCTCCGCCTTGCACTAGTTGATACCGGCACAAATGGTTATTGAAGAATGCAGAATCTGCAATAATGCAGTCCACAAAACTCCGTTGCACGCAATTCTTTATCCTGTCCTGAAAAAACAAAATAGCTCAAGTCAATAAAAGTCTAAACCCTACTACCGGCTGCCTTCGATCCAGATTTAGGCTATTCTATAAAGCCTTTCGAAAAAGGGTTCTGATGTTCGGAGCCGATCATGAATATACTCGCATGCAGGTGTTATGGCTTTCTGAGGGCTTTGGTCTGCTTTCTTAACCCTCATGCTTTCCATTTAATACCCTCAATAAAATTATTAACCAGGGCGCTTGGTATTTGGAATTTCGGAGGTGCGTCAATACAAGATAAGAAATCAATTCCATTTTTGCAAATTGGAACCGGTTCCAGATCATTTAGATCAGGAAAATTATAAATCGGTTAAACGCTTTTATATCCAAATCATTCGTTTTTAGTCAACACAATACGGATTCCTGCAAATGGGGATCTGTCTTGTGATCGGGCTATTTATTCGCATACAGGCCGCGATTGCATTTATGATGGGTCTGGCAACTATTATCGTTCCCGGCTTAATCGTTATGCAGGATGTGCCGCATTTTGCCTATGCTTTTGCTTTTGCAGGTGGTGCGTTGGTTCTGTTTCTGAAAGACAGCGACACTTTCAGCCTTGATTTTCTGATCGGCACTCAGAAGTCGAATCACGTACAAAGCAATGCTGTTTATACTGCCCACATGGGGGCTCGATCCAAATGACATGGTCTGCTATCGGAGTGGTAGCGGCTTAAAATTTTCAAGGCACTGGACATTCCAATCGATGCTGATTACCCCTAATGATAGGGGCTATGATTTTATTAACCCCGATCCGACAAAAAAAATGGAATAAATGTTCAGAAATTGGATCTTTAGTTCCTGAAGGGAGTTTCAGACTAAATGAAGTTTGCAATGATGAGCAAATCCTTTCCTTTAATGGGACGCAAGAAACAGCGTCGTGACGCATTCTGGTCTTTGGCGCAAGACCATACGCCATTTCTTTATAATGTGGCATTGAAATATACCGGCAACCGTTACGATGCTGAGGACCTGGTGCAGGAAACGCTGTATACGGCTTATCATAAATTCCATCAACTGCGTGACAGCCGCAAATTTAAAAGCTGGACATTTACTATTTTGCGCAATCATTTTCTTAAATCACAGCGCAAAAATTCGCCCTTTCCGGCGGCTGAATTTGAAGAAGGGATCGATTATTTGCCGCAACTGGAATCGGTTGCAACGCAGCCGGATGCCGCCTCAATGTACGACCAAAAAGAAGAATCTGAAAAGGTCCAGTCGATATTGAACACATTGCCGGAAAAGTATAAAACTGTACTCGTACTGCATTATATGGAAGACAACTCTTATCAGGAAATTGCTGCGATGCTGAACGTGCCCATCGGAACCATTATGTCGCGTCTATCCCGCGCCAGGCAGGCCATGAAAAAAGCACTGCTGAAATCGATGCGCCATCAGCGCCGGGCTAAAAAAGTGATTCGATTAAACCAAATGAGGTGAACCGCAATGATGAACTGTCAGGAAGTTAAACAATGGCTGGGAAATCAAGATACGACGGATGAACGTGCGATGCAGCGAATCAGAAACCATGTTCAGCTTTGTCGCGCCTGCGAAGGGCTCTATCAAACCGATAGGGCGCTTGATGCCATTCTAAAGGAAGGTCTGCAGCCCGTTGATCCGCCGCCCGATTTGATTGCCCGCGCCCGCAGCAGAATCGAATCCGATTCCCGCACACAACCATCCAAGTTACTGAAGGTTTCGTGGAAAATGGTGTTGCCAGCGTTAGCGACGGCCGCCCTGGTGCTGGTGCTGCTGAATCCTTTTTCAGCGCATTTGCAAACGGTGGATGAGATGGTCAAACACAGCATCTCCAATCATATGGATACCGGTATGCAAATGGCGTTTCAGGCCAAAGAAGTTTCCGACATCGGCCAATGGTTTACGCAGCGGCTGGGTTATGCGGTGCCGATACCGGATTTGAAACGGCTGGGGCTTAACCTTGTGGGCGGTCGCGAATGTGCCTTCGGTAAAATTGAGGCGGCCCTTCTTTTCTGCAAGTCAAAAGGCAAACGCGCATCCCTGTATATGATCAATCCAGGTGATGTGAACGTTCGCTTTGAAGGAAACCGAAAATATATCATCGAAGAGGGCGATTATCAGGTCAGCATCTGGAAGGATGCCGGGATTGTATACGCCATGGTGATCTAAATCGCCTCTTGCGCTTCAATATTTTATATTTCCTTAGCGGTCTCGATGGC
>CAZJHF010000122.1:0-10355 GCA_964545505.1 uncultured Desulfobacterales bacterium
AAGGATTACCGCTGTGGAATTTGACGCCTTTGCGCAGATAAAAGCGCATGGTCAAGTCATCTATCCGTTCCCAGCGCTCGGCCAGGCGCGGTTCAAACTCCATATTTTGGGCGTAGCGGACGAGTGGATCGAAGGTCCAGTGTGAATACTGAAGCATCCCCCCGGATAATTGGACCTGCGGGTCCTGAGATACCGGGCCGGCATCCAGGCCCAATTTCAAGGTCTTGGCGCCTGCGATGGAACCCAGCGAAAATAACATAAAAATAGCTAAACTAAAGATTACGACTTTTTTCATTAGATCCTCCTTTTTTTATACCTCTTCGTTTTAGTAAATCCTCCGCATAAAAAATTCAGTTATCGATAATAAACTTCAATCATCTCTATCGAAGATAAGATATAAAAAATAAGTCACTTTAGGTCAAGGGAGAAAAGGCAAATGTATAGATATCAATTAGTATTAATACCTATTAGTATATATTTTCGAATAGGGCTGCTTTGGCAGGATACAGATGATAGCTGACATTAGAGTCTTTTACCCAGCCCGATGACATCGTCAATTGAATAACCCAGTTGCTCATAAAATGAGATCACAGAGGGGTTGGAAGTTCGAACCTGCAAATTTATTTTGGGACAACCTCTTTTTTTTAGCGCGGACTCGGTTTTTTGCATCACGCGGCGACCGATGCCCTGCCGCTGAAGATCCGGTTCGACGGCCAGATAATAGATCCAGCCGCGGTGCCCGTCATATCCGGCCATCAGCGTAGCCACGATGCGGTTGCCGATGGCACCCACAAAAAACAGATCGGCCTGGACCTGGCCTTTCATTTCAATATCTTTTTGGGGGTCATTTAGCGGGACCACCAGGTTGCAGCGATGCCATAAATCGATGACCGCTGGCCTATCGCTAGCCTGGTATGATCGAATCTTAAAATCCGCAGTTTCAGCGCTGCCCTCAGAGCCAGCTTCTTTCTGAAACGGATTATAGCCCGGCATCACCACCAGATTTTCTTTTTTATCGATGATTTCAGGGCGGTAAACGCTTTCAGCCCAGTCTTCAGGTCCGACTTCTTCAAATGCGACAGATACCGATTTTTCTTCACATACGGCTATCTGCTTGATATTCTTGACGATTTCACGGGCAAGCAGTTGTTTTTGCTGTGCGGATCTTCCGGGGTAAAGCTTTACAATTATGTGAGGCATCGGGTTTTTCCTTTTTTCTAAAATGACATGACTGGAATCAAGCCGTTTAACGAATCAATAATGACGCTGCACGTTAGTCCGAAAAACGACACGTCAGGACTCCTGGGAGGCACTTCGGGCCGGGAAACGACACATCAATAAAATAAGGTTTCAGTATTCAGGTGTCCCGTCTTCGCTCTGTCGAGCTCCGCCGGGGCAGGCAGGTTTCAGCGTTTTTAGCCGCTGGCTACTCGCTTCTTGCTCCGACTCGGCAGGGCCGAACGGCCCGTCGCAGGCTGGCCAGGAACCAGTGACCAGCAGCCAGTAAACCCTTCGAGGAGATATATACAAACGGAATCTAAGTCAAGGTAATATATAGAAGCTGTTTTAAAACAGTAGATCACGTTCCCCGCTTAAAAGCGGGATTTCACGTCTAATCTAAGAAGATTAAGGTGTTCAACAAAGCAAGGCGAAAACCGATTCAAAAGTGGAGCATAAAAATCGTGGCTAAAAGCCACTCCCACTACTAATAATTATCAGCGACATAATATGATGTACATTCCCACAACAATTGGTGGGAGCGGCATCTTGCCGCGATATTCGAGTATTTTGAATCGGTTTTTAACACAGCTCTTGGACGTAAGATGCATTTTAAAACAGCTTCTGATTTTGACTTCCATGCCAAGTTGATTATTTTTATTTTATTTGCTTTATCAATATGAAATGGTTAGCTAACCTATCTCTTTAGCTTTCAATTACGAGGACGACGACGAGCTGAAGAAACGATGCCTGATTTCGTACTCGTCCTCGATAACCGTATTTTAAATTCTTCTGGTACTGTATTGAGGTCAATACGGCTTCGGGGGCTGACAGGTGCTTCGGGCAGGAGTGGAATAGATGATACTGGCGTCAGTGGTTTCGGTCTTTATTTTGGCATTGGTAGCACCGTGGCTGCAGCGGTTGCTGCCCAATCGAGCGGGCTGGGTGCTCAGCGTTTTACCGCTGGCCTTGACTGTTTTCTTTGCCTCAAAAATTCCGCTGATCAATGCCGGGGAAATCATTGTCGAGTCACATGCCTGGGTCCCCAGCCTGGGTGCCAGCCTGTCGTTTTACCTTGACGGTCTCAGCCTGGTTTTTTCCCTGCTGATATGCGGTGTGGGCACCTTGATTGTAATTTACTCCGGCGGCTATCTCTCCGGGCATGCTAATCTCGGCCGCTTTTATACCTTCCTGCTGTTTTTTATGGCCTCGATGCTGGGTGTGGTTTTGGCTGGCAACCTCATTAGCCTTTTTGTCTTCTGGGAGCTGACCAGCATCAGCTCTTATTTTCTGATCGGTTTTGACCACCAGCGGGAATCCGCCCGCACGGCTGCCCTGCAGGCGCTGTTGGTTACCGGAACCGGAGGGCTGGCTTTGCTGGCGGGGATGCTTCTGATGGGCTGGGCAACCGGAAGCATGGAAATCAGTGACCTGCTGACTCGTGCTGATATGATCCGGGGCAATACGCTCTATATTCCGATATTGATTCTGGTGTTGCTGGGTGCCTTTACCAAATCGGCCCAGGTCCCGTTTCATTTCTGGTTGCCGTCGGCCATGGAGGGCCCGGCACCGGTCAGTGCATTTTTGCATTCGGTGACCATGGTCAAAGCCGGTGTCTATCTGTTGCTGCGTTTAAGCCCGGTGCTGGGGGGCACCGAGATCTGGCAGCTGACACTCACCCTGTTTGGCGCCGCCACAATGGTGACTGGTGCTTTTATGGCGCTGGTTCAAACCGACTTTAAACTTTTGCTGGCTTATTCAACGGTAAACGGCCTGGGGACCCTCGTATTTTTAACCGGGCTGGGCACCCCGCTGGCGATCCAGGCCGCCATGGTTTTTTTGGTGGTGCATGCGCTCTATAAAGGCTCACTGTTTTTATGCGCCGGTGTGGTCGATCATGAAACCGGCAGTCGGGATTTAAGCCGGCTAAAGGGTTTATCGCGCCAGATGCCATTGATTACCGTTGCAGCTGTCCTGGCTGCGGTTTCCATGGCCGGGCTGCCACCGCTGCTGGGTTTTGTCGGCAAGGAGCTCATTTATGAATCCATCCTAAAAATCACCAGTTTTCGCTGGCTGTTTGGCGCCACTGCGGTTCTGGCCAATGCGGTTTTGCTGGCCGCGGCCGCGATTATGATTTTGCGCCCATTTTTCGGCACACCTGCTGAGCCCCAACCCAAAACGCATAAGCTCTCTCTGAATCTGTGGCTGGGGCCCTTGCTGCCTGCCCTGCTGGGGCTGATTCTGGGATTGTTTCCGAATCTGGTGACCCAAACGGCGGTAGCCAGGGCCGTGTCTGCTGTGATGGCGCAGCCGGTGGAGATGCATCTGGCCCTGTGGCATGGAATGACGCCTATGCTGGTTCTGAGCGGGCTGACAGTTGTCGGCGGTGTGCTGATTTATCTGATTCATACCGGCGTGCGCCGTTTCGCACAGAAAGTTGCCTGGTTGGGGGCCCACGGACCGGCGGCTTGGTATTTCAGTTCTCTGGAAAGTTTAAAAAAACTGGCTGGCTGGCAAACACGTGTGCTGCAAAGCGGATATTTAAATCACTACGTGCTGGCAATCATTCTAACCACCCTGGTTTTGGTCGGCTACACGCTCGTTTTCAAGGGCGAATTTCAATTTTCGTTGGAAATCGGTGATATTCGACTGGTTGAGCTGATTATAGCGATTTTGATGCTGGCGGCGGCATTTGTCACCGTGTGGGTGCCATCGCGGATTGGCGCCATCGTCGCCATGGGTGTGATCGGCTACGGGCTGGCCCTGATTTTTGTCGACTTTGGGGCACCGGATCTGGCGATGACCCAGTTTTTGATCGAGACCATGACGGTCATTCTTTTTGTCTGGGTGATTTATCGATTGCCAAAATTAAAAGCTGAATTTGCGCGTCCTCAGCGACTGCGCAATGCCCTGGTGGCTGTTGCCAGCGGTCTGTTGATGTCGGTCCTGGTGCTGGTGGCCCTCAGTGTGCGGGAAGGATCGCGTCTTTCCGAATTCTTTGCCGATAACAGTTATGTCCTGGCACACGGCAGAAATATCGTTAATGTCATCATTGTCGATTTTCGCGGATTGGACACTCTGGGTGAAATTACGGTTCTGGCGCTGGCGGGTGTAGGGGTCTATACGCTGCTGAAATTGAAACCCGAAGACAGTGAGACTATCAAGCCCCCAGAAGTGTGAAGCGAATTGAATAATGATTCACCACAGAGTACACAGAGCTCACAGAGGATATTTAAAATAAAAAATCTATGGTTCGCATACAATATTTAAACTCTGCGGTCTCCGTGGTAAATACATTTAATCAAAATTGTTCATTTGTAGGAGTACCCCAATGCAATCGGTGATTCTAAGTACGGCAACGCGAATTCTAATGCCGATGCTGCTATTGTTTTCGGCCTTTATTCTGTTTCGCGGTCATAACCTGCCGGGGGGTGGATTTATCGGCGGCCTGGTGGCGTCGGCCACCTTTATCCTGCACAGCTATGCCTATGGGGTCCGCAGCACGCTGGCCTTATTGCGCATTTCACCGCGAACGCTTATCGGTGTCGGTTTGCTGCTGGCGCTGGGCAGTGGCTGCGTTTCCCTTGTTACCGGGAAACCGTTTATGACCGGCCAGTGGGGGGAAGTTGAAATCAGTACCGAGGAGATCTGGCATCTGGGAACCCCCATTTTTTTTGATCTGGGGGTTTACCTGGTCGTTATCGGGGCGGTGTTAACGATCATCTTATCTCTGGCGGAAGGAGATTAAAGTGGAAATTCTGGCAGCCATTGTTGTCGGGGGGTTGTTTGGGTGCGGTGTTTATTTGCTGATGTCCCGCTCCCCGGTGCGTCTGATCATTGGTCTGGTGTTGCTTTCAAATGCCATTAACCTGCTGATTTTCGTGGCGGCTGGTTTAGTCCGCGGCAAAGCGCCTTTGATACCGGCGGGGTCATTGCGCGCTATTGAAGCCACTGCTGACCCGCTGCCCCAGGCTTTGATTTTAACGGCTATCGTCATTTCTTTTGGTGTTCTGGCTTTTGCGCTGGTGCTGTTCAGCCGCACGTTTAAGTCAACGGCCGCAACTTCACTTGATGAGATGAAAACGACGGATACATGAAGCTGTTATTGATATTACCCATATTGATTCCATTAACCACGGCCGCTTTTTGCCTGCTGTTCTGGCGGTACCGGACCGTTCAACGCCTGCTGGGCACCCTGGGGTCTGCGGCCCATCTGCTGGTGGCGCTTTTGTTGCTGTGGACGGTACGACAGGACGGGATCTTTGCCACCCAGGTGGGTAACTGGCCGGCACCATTCGGTATTACCCTGGTGGCCGATCTGTTCAGCGCCATTATGACGGTATTGGGCGCATTGATGGGGCTGACGGTGGTCATCTATTCATTGACCAGCATGGACCGCGACCGGGAATCGTCGGGCTACTATGCCTTTTTTCATTTTTTGCTGATGGGGGTCAGCGGCGTTTTCTTAACCGGTGACCTTTTTAACCTCTACGTCTGGTTTGAAGTCATGTTGATGTCGTCTTTTGTCTTGCTTGCGCTGGGGGGTGAAAGGCACCAGCTGGAAGGCGCCATCAAATACGTTACGCTCAATTTAATCTCATCAGCTTTGTTTTTAACGGCCCTGGGCATTTTATATGGGATGCTCGGCACCCTCAACATGGCGGATTTATCGCGCCAGATCAGCGGTGGGATGCATGCCGGCGTTGTCAGTACCCTCTCCATGCTGTTTTTGGTGGCCTTCGGCATAAAATCCGCTCTTTTCCCCCTGTTTTTCTGGCTACCGGCTTCCTATCATACGCCGCCGGTAGCGGTATCGGCTATCTTTGCCGGTTTGCTGACCAAGGTGGGGGTTTATACACTGATCCGGGTGTTTTCGCTTTTGTTCGCACAGGATATTGCCTATACGCACAGCATTATTCTGGTCATTGCCGGTCTGACCATGGTGACCGGTGTGCTCGGCGCGATGGCCCAAAATGAGTTCCGCCGAATCCTGTCCTTTCACATCATCAGCCAGGTTGGTTACATGGTTCTGGGATTGGGACTGTTTACCCCGCTGGCGCTGGCCGGATCGATTTTTTACATCATGCATCACATTATTGTGAAAACTAACTTGTTTCTGGTCAGCGGCGTGGCCCGTAGACTACAGGGCTCGTATCAGCTGGCTCGGCTTGGCGGGCTTTACCTGACAGCTCCGGCGCTGACCGCCATTTTTATGATTTCCGCCTTTTCGCTGGCCGGCATTCCACCGTTGTCAGGTTTCTGGGCCAAACTGATTCTGGTGAAAGCCAGTCTGGATATGACCGGTTATATCATTGCCGCCACCGCCCTGGGGGTGGGGCTGTTAACCCTGTTTTCAATGGCCAAGATCTGGGCAGCGGCTTTCTGGGGCGACGCGCCTGAAACGACTGTCGCCGGTGAAGAACAACCCTGGGAAACCTTCAGCCTTTCAGAAAAAATCGCGTTATATCTGCCGATGATCTTGCTGGGCGCGCTGACGTTGACCATCGGACTGATGTCCGAGCCATTTTTCGAGTTGGCCACCCGGGCCGCCGAGCAGTTGCTGAATCCGGCCGGATACATCGATGCCGTTTTGGGGGGGAAGTGATGTGAAACAGATTAACGTTTTTTTAGGAAATATTTTTCTGCCACTGGTCTGGATGGCGCTGACCGGCGCTTTTACGTTTGCCAATTTTGCCGTCGGCTTTGCCATCAGCACCCTGGCCCTGTGGCTGATCAGCTCTCCGGCGGATGTCACCTTAATTGTTTACATTAGCCGGCTGTTGCGGTTTGTCGGATTTTTCTTTTTCTTCGTCTGGGAGCTGCTTGTTGCCAATTTGCGGGTGGCCTTTGAAGTCCTCACACCCGGTTTCCAGATGCGAGCGGCGATCATCGCCATTCCCCTGGATGCCGAGTCCGATCTGGAAATTACGGTTCTGGCCAATCTGATCACACTGACGCCGGGCACCCTGAGTCTGGATGTCTCCCCGGATCGAAAAACGCTGTATGTCCATGCCATGCACGTAAACGATGTGGAACAATTCCGAAAGGATATCAAGCAGCGTATGGAGCGCAGGGTGATGGAGGTGTTTAAATGATATTGCAGGCAACCATTGATTTCATTGTTTTCCCGCTGCTGAGTCTGACCCTTGTGCTGGGATTCATTCGTTTGCTTCTGGGCCCGACGCTGCCGGATCGTATCATTGCCTTTGAGCTGATATCGATTACCGCTGCCGGTATCATTGTTGTGTCGGCCATCACCACCAATCAGGCCGTTTTGCTGGATGTGGCCAGTGCCTGGGCCATCATATCCTTTTTAAGTGTGATTGCATTTTCGTATTATATTGAAAAATGGAGGGGTCGACCATGAGTGAGATTCTGATATCCGTATTGCTTGTCATCGGCTCTTTTTTTATGCTGGTTGCCGGTCTGGGTATGTTGCGCATGCCGGATCTTTTTTTGCGAATGTCCTGCAGCACCAAAGCGGCAACTATCGGCGTCGGTACGCTGATGTTTGCCCTGGCGCTGTTTTTCGAGGATCTGGGAGTGGCTACCCGGGCGCTGGCAACCATCTGCTTTATATTTCTGACAGCGCCGGTGGGGGCTCATCGGATTGGCCGGATTGCCTACCTGGTGGGCGTCCGGCTATGGGAAGGGACGATTACAGATGAGCTCAAGGGGGTTTATGCGGCCGATGCCTGCATGCCTTTTGGACAAGAGTGCTTGATCCCCGATATGGACGCGCAGGAAATCAGCACGGATATCGAGGAAGGCCCGAAGTAAATGAGAAAAGCCGCTCCGCCCTAAATCCTTCTGACAGCTGATATGACAGCTTCCGCTGCCGATTCAATGGGCATTCTGCCGGTATTGATGATAAGATCATAATTTTCAGGATCGGATATATCGGCATCATAGGATTTTTTAACAAAGGCCCCCCGCCGTGCTTCTCTTCTGATCACCCGTCGTCTGGAATCTTCTTCTTTGACGCCATAGGCCCGAACAACATTTTGAATCCGGATCTGTAACGGGGCGATCACACGCACACTGAATCTTTGCTCCGGCGGTAAAATAAAATTGGCACCTCTGCCGACGATGACCGCCCGGCCGTGTTGTGCAATCGTGTTGATGACTTTCAAAAGGTGCTGCATGTAAATGCCGGGATAGAGATATTGGTTTTTATACAGGGAGGCAATAAAATCTTCGATCCCGGATAGTCGTTCCTTCTCAAGTGTATCGATAATGCTGGCCCTTATCCTGGCGCTTTTGGCGATGCCCTGAATGATATCCCGATGAAAATAATCAAACCCCAGTTGTTTGGCCACCTTCTGAGCGATGAGGCTGCCGCCGCTACCCGGCTCCATGCTCACGGTAACAACCGGGACCCGGACTTCTGGCCTACGCTCCGGTTTAGCAGGAGGGATTTCCCATTTCCTGATTTGTTGTTTTACAAACTGCTGTACGGATTTTTCTTTGGTGACCATAACGATTCCTTCGCTAAGGAAAAAGCCCGGCAGGATTAAATCAACCGAGTTTTAAACTCGAATTTTCATGGAAATAGATGAGGATCTTTTTGTTAAATAATTACAACCGGTTTGCACAAAATTAAAATTTTAGCATATCGCTTTCAGGATTATTTGCCGACCGTGCTGTCCAAGTAATGTTGGTTCAATTTCTGTTCGTCGGCGGCTGTGATTTCATCGGGCAGTCTTTTTTCTGCCAGTCCAATGGCGGAATCGATCAACTCGGTTCGGATTAAATTGCGGGCCTCTATGATCTGATTCTGGATCTTGCGCTGTGCGCCTTCTAGCAGCATACGACTTTCCTGCTGCGCTTTTTCAATGATTTGCTGTTTTTTCGTTTCACCGTCTTTAATGATTCTCTGTTTGATCTGTTCGAACCGATCAGTGCTTTGATTCAATATTTTAGTTGCTTCTTGAACTTTTTCGGTAGCGGCTTCTTTTTGCTGATCATATTTTTTTATCTGGTAATCAATTTCTTCGCGGCGGTTTGCTAAAAAGTCTTTGATCGGTTTGCGGCCAAATTTAAACAGGACAACGGCGATGATCACAAAATTTAACCACCGCATGATCAGATCAAATAAGGGGCGCCAGCCCTCGGTTGTCTCGGCTGCCAGGACGTCGGGGCAGAATACCATCAGGGCCGTTATAACGGCAACCAAATAGCAGCTGTAAGAAACGATCTGATGTTTGGATCTCATGATTTCTGGCTCCGATGCAGTACCGTGGCAACAATCATCTTTGACAGGTCCTCGGCTTCCAACTGAACGTGCTCACGGGCGGCTGCAATCTGGAGATCGACTTCCTTTTCGGCCTCGGTCTTCAAGGCGCTTATCTCTTCGCGGGTAGATGTGATGATATCAGCCGCCTGCTGTTGGCCTTTGGCTGTTAGCTGTTGCCTTTGCTCTGAGGCTTCATTTCTGACATCATTTTCGCGTGCCTGTATCTGATCGGTCAGCGTTTCATACTCGCTGTGTGCAGTGGCGATATCCTGCTGGATGCGGTCAATGTGTGATTTTCTTTCATCCATAACATGGCGCAGCGGGCGAAACATAATTCGGTTGATAATGAACAGAAAAATCAGAAAAGAGATCACCTGAACAATTAATGTCTCGTTGATGCTGATAAGCGCAATATTGCTGATAATTTGCATGGATCGTTTTCCACCCGGGTGGCGGTTATTGGGCTAAATTTGGCGTCGACAAGCTTTTCGCAGAATTTGCGATCAGTTGATTTTAATACACCACAAACAAAAGCAAAAGCGCGACAACCAATGAATAAATGCCGGTTGATTCGGAGACCGCCTGGCCGACCAGCATGGTTCGCGTCAACAGGCCGGCTTCTTTCGGGTTTTTTCCGATGGCCTCACAGGCTTTGGCCGCAACCATCCCCTGACCAACACCCGGTCCGATGGCACCCAACCCCATTGCCAGACCGGCACCGATAAATGCCGCTGCTTTTACAATTTCTGCTCCTTCGATTGCCATTTTTTCCTCCTTATGCGAAATTTATTAAAAGCTTTAAATGAATTGGATTCTTATTTTAATTTTTTCATTTAGACAGGATTAACAGGATTTATTCTTTTCTCATTGAGATAAGCCAATTTTTGTAAAGACGCTTAAT
>CAZJHF010000123.1:0-10296 GCA_964545505.1 uncultured Desulfobacterales bacterium
GAGCAACATGTGGTTTCGTCCTGGTCGTCGTCTTCGTACTCGTCCTCGAAAACTTAAACCACCGCACACGCAACACGAAGTATAGAGGACAGAAGGCAGAGGACAGAGGACAGGGGGCAGAAGCAGGGACTGGGTTTAATTGCCACGAAGTGGCTGAGTGTTGAGAACTCAGTTCTTATTTTGCTCACAACTCAAAGGCACTCTTTTTGTTAATCGCGACCTGTAACACGTAGCACCCAACTCGTAAACCGAACCTCATAATCCAAAACCCAAAAAACGAAACACGAAACGCAAAATACAGGAGAAACAACAATGCCAAACATATCGGTTCGCTGGGTAAATGAAAGAAACTTTGTGGGGGTAGACGCTACCGGCCATTCAGTTGTCTTGTCGGGTCAGAAAAACGGGATTGGTGTCAGCCCCTCCCAGATGCTGCTGGTGGCCCTGGCGGCGTGCTCATCGGTGGATGTAGTTGAAATCTTGGAAAAAAAGCGCAAAAACCTCACACTGTTAGAAGTTACTGCCAGCGGCGAGCAGGACCCGGATCCTCCCTGGACCTATCGCAAAATCCATGTCAAATACCGGCTGGGAGGCGCTAATTTGACCGCCAGGGCCGTTGAGCAGGCGATCAGCCTTTCCCAGGACAAATACTGTTCGGTAGCGGCCACCATCAGGGGTGTGGCCCGGATCACCACCGAATATGAAATTGTGGGGACAGAATCTGCCTGACAGCCGCTTACCTTAGCGACTCATCCGGGCGCCGGCAGGTGCTGAAAATGAAAGTCGCCGCAGCTAAAATCGGATTCCCCTGCCATCGCATCTCCTCGCGACACTATAGCTAACCGCTTAGAATCTAAATTAAATATTGACATAGGGCCCCTTAAACAATAAAATTTCACATAATCAGACTCTACTTATACGCATCAAGGAGTAACCGCATGCTGGATTTGGATCCACAATTAGGCAAATACGGAATTACAGCCCGCCTGTTTAAGCTGATCAACGACATGCCCAAGGACAAAAAATTGATCCTGTTAAAGCAGCTAATCGGTGATGACGTAACCTCCGAGTTGTGTAAATTGATCGTGGAAATGTCTGAAGATCAACAGATCATTTTGCTCGAACAGCTGGAATCCATGCCTACGATTGAGCTGCCCGAAACCACGGTCAGCCTGGAAGGAAACGAGTCTTCGATGCGGGAAAATCCCCGTAAATCATGTCTGATTAACGCCAAATACCGCATCCAAAACAAAGATTACAAAAGCTACATTCTGGATATCAGTATCGGCGGCGTGTTTATCGAAACCGCCGAAACATTTACCATCGGCCAAAAAATTGGCCTGAATTTCGCGTTGCCCGACTTCGCCAAGCCGTTCAAACTCATTGGAACGATTTCCTGGGGCAGTCCGCGCGGGTTCGGCGTTAAATTTGATAATGTGCCCGGACCCCAGGGGGAAGATTTAAAGTCTTTTATTGAGCAGGAAAAATGAGCAACCTGAACGCCGGGCTCAATTGACAGCGAATTATATCAATGTTATCTTGTAAAAAACCGCAACCCGCCCACAAGTGAAAGCTATCCGGCAACCTCCCCCTTATTCTGCTTGCCGAACGCTTCAAGACAAGAGGTGATTTATGAAACGCATTACCGTCATCAGTTTCGTTTTGGGGATCCTGCTGTGGGTTCCGGCTTTAAATGCAGATGTTTACACCTGGACCGATGAAAACGGCGTTAAGCATTACGGCACCCAGCCGCCTGAAAATGCCACCGACGCCCGTGTCGTATTCGAAGAAGAACAGCACGATGCGGCCGCCGATCAAAAGCGGACAGAGGGCCAAAACAAAGAAATCACCAATATTATTCGGGATCTTGAAAGAGAAGAGCAACGCGAGGAAGCTGAAGCCAAGCAACAGGCGATCGAGGCCGAGAAAAACCGGCAGCCCACGCAGCAAGAGCGCGTCGCCGATGAGAAACGAAAGCTGGAAAAAAAGATCGCCATGCTGGAGGCCAAACCGCTTGAATTTTTCGGTTCACAAAAAAACAAACGGGTCCGTATCGGATATTATCGGTATCGACTCGAAACCCTGATGAGCGATCCGGAAAAATACTTTAGCGAGCCAACCCAATTTGAAGGCAACGTAAAAAATCAGTGAACCGGGCCCGGCTGCGGACAGCCGGGTTCAGATTCATATCTAACCTGAAAATAGCATCACCCCCGCCATCTCACCACCGGACTGTCCTTTAAAATAAACATTCATAATAATATCAAGTATTTATAACGACGCCTCCCCGGGTGCCGCGCGCTGAAATAATCCTAAAGTTTAGCATCATTTATGCCGATATGAGGTCTCATAGCATATATCGCACCGCATCAAGGTGCCTCAATTGTGTCCACCACCAATTGAGAATTTTCCGATCACTTTGGATTTAAGGAGGGCAGTTTGATGAAAACCAAAGTTTCTTTTTCCAGTGTCGTTATTTGGCTAATGTGTCTGTCTTTATTGATCCCGGCAGCCGGCGCCCAGCAAACGGACAAACTCGACGTTGAGGCGGCCGCCATCTGTGAAGGGGTCGAAGATCGTGAAGCAGTCAATGTCGGAACCCGCTTTATCAATTCAACACCCCGGCTGTATTGCTTTACCAAAATTGTGGGCGCCGGATCGCCCACCGAAGTCGTGCATGTCTGGCGTTACGGCGATGTCGAACGCGCGCGGGTATCGCTGGCCGTAAACGCTAGCAACTGGCGTACCTATAGTTCAAAAGTCATTCAGGCCCATGAGACCGGAGCGTGGCGCGTGGATGTGCTGGACACATCAGGCAACCTGCTGGAAACCATCAATTTTGAAATTACCCAGTAAGTAACCAGCAGGAACATAACGATTGCTTTTTAGTCGAAAGCCACGCCCCCACGGGCGTGGCTTTCATTTAGCCTGCAAATCACCGTATGTGTCTACAACAAAAGAAAAAAATGGAATTGATACCATCTGAGGGCTGCAAAAAATTGATATTGAACCTGTTTTTTGATAAGCTGATGGCATACATATCAACCCTGGAAACTGCCGTCGGACAACCACGTGCCCATTTAACCGGTCACGTTGCCCTCATTATTTGCCGAAGACATGTATGGCGGTTGTCAAAAAACGTAGCAATTTCATAACGTTTTTTCAGCCACAGATACCGATATTTGGACAAACGAACCATTTTCATCCAAAGCGGTAGAAACGAAAATGGAGGGTTTTATGACTTTTGCCAATATGTTGAACATCACCAGCAGCCCGGCGTTATCCATTTTAATATGGATTGTCCTGTTTTTGCTGGCGCTGTACTTTGCACGGCGGCCGTTTCACCAGGCGATCATGTCGTTTAGCAAGATTATACGCAACGCCCTGCGTCTGACCGCTGCTGCAGTGCTGTCGGCAGAACAACGCCTGGTGCTGCGCAACCGGGAAGTTCTAATGGCCGCCGGCCTGGAAAATGCCGAAAGAAAAGTTGAGCGCGAATTTGATCGCATCGCCGCTGCCGTCACCCGTGATCTTGATGGTTATCCCAACGTGCACCGTCAGTTATCGGAGGTCATCATCAAGCTGGATGAAGACTACACTACCAGCGCCGATGTGCCGCCGTCGCTGCCCAACTGGATGCCGATAATCGAGTCCATCGCCAAAATCGAGCATAGCGGCGACTCGATGGTGGCCAATATGCTGGCAGAGATCAACCGCTCGCTGACCGAACAAAACAAAAAGGCCATCGAGGACTATCGCAATTCCACGGCCGCGCGCCATGGCATTTTAAATAAGATGATGCCGTTCTGGCGCAAAGTGCAAAAATCCCTGGAAAGCATTTCCGGCACCATCGACAACATCAAAAAACGCGCCAAAACGGTTGATCGGACGATTAACGAATACGAGAAAATTCGCACCGGCTCAGACGAATCAGCGCGCGCTTTATCGACTTCGGCGCTGACGCAGTTTGCCATTGCCGGACTGGTGCTGCTGATTGCCATCGGCGGCGCCCTCATCAATTTTAACCTGATTGCCCTGCCCATGTCGGAAATGGTGGGCGGCGCCAGTTACATCGGCCCTTTCAAAACCTCTGATGTGGCCGGCCTGGTGATTATTCTGGTGGAATTGACCATGGGCCTGTTTCTGATGGAATCTTTGCGGATCACCCGGCTGTTTCCGATCATCGGTGCCATGGACGATAAAATGCGCCACCGCATGATTATCGTCACCTTTACGCTGCTGGCCATCCTGGCCGGGGTGGAATCCGCACTGGCTTTCATGCGGGACCGCATCGCACACGATATGGAAGTGCTACGCCAGACCCTGGCCGGTGCCGAACAAATGGGCCTGCCCCCCAGCATCATTCCCACCGTCGGGCAGATGGTCCTGGGCTTTATCCTGCCCTTTGCGCTGGCATTTGTGGCCATTCCGCTGGAAATGTTTGTGGCCTCTGCGCGCACCGTGCTGGGCGCCGGGGCCGCCTGGCTGCTGAGGCTGATGGCCTTTTTGCTGCGGCTGCTGGGCAATATCGGCTTTTATTTGGGCAGGTTCATCGTCAATGTGTATGACCTGGCCATTTTTCCGGCCATCTGGCTGGAGGGCATCATTATGGCCACCAGGGGCAAAAAAGTCGATTTACCCGAAGCCGGGGACCCCGAAGAGTCGCAGCTGGTCGAAGAAGCCGTCGACAGCTATGATGAAACGATTCAGATAAAGGAGCAGCAGGAATGAAAAAATTATTTGCAATAGCGCTGGTTGTTTGTATTCTAATGGCGGGTTGCACCGATACCAAAAGCCGCTCCACCGGGGTTTATATGCTATTGGACACCTCCGGCACCTATGCCGTGGAGCTGAAAAAGGCCCAGCTAATCCTCAACTACCTGCTGGGTGTACTGGCGCCCGGTGACACCCTGGCGGTGGCCCGCATCGATACCGGCAGCTTCAGTGAAAAAGATATTGTCGCAAAAGTCACCTTTGACGAAAGGCCGTCGGTGGCCAACAACCAGAAACGAGCCTTTATGCAGCAGCTGGAAACCTTTGTGACATCGGTCAAAGGCAGCCCGTACACCGATATTTCAGGTGGCATCTTGCAGGCCATTGAATATCTGAACGAGGCTGAATCCGGCAAAAAATACATACTCATTTTTTCAGATCTGAAAGAAGAGTTGGCCAAAGGGTATAAGCGCGATATTCCTTTCCAGCTGCCGGATTATAATGTCATTGCCCTGAACGTCACCAAACTGCGCGGTGACAATATGGACCCCAAGGAATATCTGACACGGGTCGATGATTGGCGCAGCAAGGTGGAAAAAGGCGGCGGCGAGTGGGGCATGATCAACGACCTGGAGCGTCTGAATAATATTTTCGCCAATTAAACCTAACAAAAAAACCAAACCATTATTGATTTAAAGGGGTCACGATCGTTAAGTGACCCCTTTTTTTGTCATTTGTGCGCCCTCAATTGGCGGCCGCAGCGGGCCGCCTTGCCTTCATCCCCAGTGCGATTGAGTGCATCTACGTTTTAACATCTTGACATTCCAAACGGGCGGGACTTAATATCGACCCTGTCCCTCATTTACAGCATCACCTGAACACAGCATTACGGCTTCAAAAAGTGGAACTGAAAGCTTTCAAAAAACACACCGCCAATCGGCGTTTAAGGCGATATTTACTTGCGTCACTGGCGATTATCGCCACGACTGCGATTTTTGCCGGCTGTGCCGCTGATATGCTCACCAAAAGCGCGCCTTTGAAGGTTGTGGGAGAGCCGCAGTGGGCGGGTAAACTGGAAAATCCACGGCTCAAGGAAGTCAGCGGTTTGGCCGCATCCAGCCTTTACCCGGGCCTGCTGTGGGCCATCAACGACGGCGGGGACGACCCGCTGCTGTACGCCGTCGCCAGCGACGGTGCCGATCTGGGCACCTTCCGGATAGAGGGGGCCAGCAACCATGACTGGGAGGCGCTGGCATCGTTCCGGCTGCAGGATAGTGCCTATCTTTTGGTTGCGGATGTCGGCGACAACTGGCAACAACGCCAGAGCGTCAGCCTTTACGTGGTCAGGGAGCCGTCTATAACCGCGGCCGGATTGGGCGCTGACACCGCGGTAGCGATCGCCTGGCAAATTGATTTTATCTATGAGGATGGCCCCCAGGATTGCGAGGCAGCCGCCGTCGATCCGGTCACACAAACAGTGCTGTTGCTCACCAAACGCGGGGCGTCACCCATGCTGTATGAAATCCCGCTGCAGCCCGCTGCCGGGGACGCACCGCTGGTGGCACGCCGCCTGACCAGCGTGCCGCATTTTAAATGGCCGACCGATATGGACCTGTCGCACGATGGTCTGGCTGCGGTCGTGCTGACATACAACCACGCTTATCTGTTCCGGCGCAGACCCGGCGGCGATTGGGCCAGGGCCTTGCAGAAAAGGCCCCGGCGTCTGCGCTTTGACACATTGATGCAGCAGGAAGCCGCCTGTTTCGGATTTTACGGCAAAACGGTCTGGGTGACATCCGAACGGCGGCCGGCGCCGCTGGTGCGGATTGAGTTGGGAGAATGAGAACAATTGAGATGCCTCACGCAAAGACGCAAAGTTTATAAAGACAATTTAATAAGTTACCTTAAAAACGAACCTATTGGAAAATCCACCGACGACATCACCGTTTAAAATTCGCAATGTACGCCTGTTTATTGCGTTTCGGGTTTTTTTCAACTGCCGCTTTTATTATCCGGTATTTACCATCTTATTTTTGGACTACGGCCTGACCCTTGAGCAGTTTGCCCTGCTGAATGCCGCCTGGGCGGCCACCATTGTGCTGCTGGAGGTGCCTTCCGGCGCCCTGGCCGATACGGTCGGACGCCGAAATTTGCTGGTTTTTACCGGTATCCTGATGGTCATTGAAATGATTTTGCTGTGTTTTGCGCCCCGGGGCAACGCGCAGCTGTTGTTTCCGATATTTCTGGTCAATCGCATTTTGAGCGGCGCGGCCGAAGCGTGTGCTTCGGGTGCGGATGAAGCCATCGCCTATGACAGCCTGCAGGCCGAAGGCGACGTCCGGGATTGGCCACAGGTTCTCGAAAAACAGATGTGGGCGCGCTCCAGCGCCTTTATCATCGCCATGAGCCTGGGCGCGGCCGTTTACGATCCCCAGCTTATGCAGCGCGTCGTTGATGCAGTAGGCATTAATATTCATTTAAATCAAGGTATTACTCTGCGAATCCCTCCCCTGCTGACCCTGTTGATGGCCATCTTAACCCTCATCACTGCATTACGGATGCGCGAAAGCGCAGATCGTACCCATCAGAAAAATGCCGGGCGGGGCCCAACGATCACCGAGGCATTCAAGCTGACCCTTGCCGCCGGCGGCTGGATCCTGCGCACGCCCTTTGCGCTGATCGTTATTCTGGCCGGATTGGCCTTTGACAACTGCATTCGCATGATCATCACGCTCAACAGCCAGTATTATCGCCTGATCGACCTGCCGGAAGCCTCCTTCGGTTTGATTGGATCCGGGCTGGCCATATTGGGGCTGGTGATGCCGCGGGTGGCCAGGGGCATGGCACAGCGGCATTCACCCGCATTTAATCTGGGCATCATGAGCACCCTGACCCTGATCGGGTTGGTGGGCATGACCTTTTTCTGGCCGATTATGGGGTTGCTACCGGTCATCATTCTGGTGGCCGTCATCTACCTGGAAAATTTTTTCCAGAGCCATTACTTGAACCGCATTACCGAATCTCACCAGCGGGCCACGGTCTTGAGCTTTAAAGGGCTGTCGTTTAATCTGGCATACGGCCTGATCGGGGTGCTGTACTCTCTTTTGCTGGCAAATCTGCGTTTCGGCGTCAGCGCCGGGCGGCCGGACATCAGTGAGGTCCAATTGGAAAACCTGGTTTTCATCAAATCCATCGCCTGGTTTCCGGGGTATTTTCTGCTGACGATGCTGGCGGTACTGGTGTTTGCCCGCTGGCGGCTGAAAAATACCGATGAGCACAAGCTGAGCGGTTGAGCCTGTTAGCCCGTTGAGCCCGTATGCCGCTTACCACCCGCTAGATATCCTCATTTTCTAACGGGCAAACGGGCGCACCAGGCCAAAAGAGCCGAACCGGACCCTATTTTTTTGTTGCCTTTTAGAGGAAATAAAATTATTTTTACCAGAAGGCAGGAGCGATCAAACATCCTTATATTTTTTAGACCACAAAAGAATAGGACATAAAAATGGCACAATCCGAGAATGGCACTGACAAGGATTTTGTATTAAACAGCAGTTACCGCGAAAGCGAATCCCCGGAACCCAGAGAAGGTGTTTATTATGGATCCGGCAGCACTTCCGGCGAACGGCCATTTAAACATATCTACATTGCCATGGCCGGATTCCTGGTGCTTATCGTCCTGACCGTTGTCGTCATTGCCAGAACCTATAGTCTGGCTGAAAAATCCCAGTTGCTGGCGCTGCAATCCAGACTCGAGCAGTTGGAGAGCCGCCTGGGATCGATGGACGCCGATGGCGGATTGGCCCAGGCCGGCGGCTCGGGCAACCAGCTGATCCTGTTGACCGAACGCCTCGACCAGCTGGAAGCCAACATGACCGCGCGGATCAGCAGCCTGGCCACCCAGCTGAACGCCACCGCAGACAAATCGGCCGCCCAACCTGCAAAACAGGCTCAAACTGCCCCTAAAGCCGAGCCCGCCAAAGCCGCCCCGGCGGCTAAAAAAGCGGCCCCGGCGAAAATCCATACCGTCAAGCAGGGCGACACCCTTTATCGCATCAGCCGCCGCTATAATCTTTCCGTCGACCAGATAAGACAGTATAACCAGCTGGGTTCAAAAGCGGCGATCTATCCCGGCCAGAAATTAAAGGTATCCTCACCCAAATAGCACACCCCACCCGACTGCCCATCCCTGCCGGCCGGCATGCTGCCGCCGGCGAGCGCGCAGAGGCGCATTTCGCATGTCTGATCGAAACCCGATTAATTTACACCGCTTGTCATATTAATGTTCCGAAAAAAGGATGGCGGCATAAGTGTTGTCGCAAAAAAACGTTACGCAATCGCAGCGTTTTTTTGGACAATCACTATAAAATCACCTGCTTTTTTGCTTAAGTTCCCCCGCCCCTGAGCCGATAACAACCCCAGGTAAATGCATGCAAAAACACATTTTTTGTATACCACCGAAATAAATTACCGGGGGTAACCGTGGCTGACCGGCAACCATCTGAAAATCACAAAAAAAACATGTTCGACCGGCTGAGCAAGTGGGTCATTGCCCCTTTTTACCGCATGAACATCGCCCGCAAGCTGATGCTGGGATTCAGCGTCCTGCTGCTGCTGGTGGTGGGGATCTCTGTTCTGGCGCTGTATAATCTGAACCTGCTCAATGATCTTAACAGCAGCATTCATGAAACCGACCTGCCAGTCGCCAGGATATCGAGCGAAATGATCGATGTCATTTTGGCCCAGGAATTTTACGTCCAGCGCTACCTTATTTTAAAGAGCCCCGATGTTTTTAAGGATTTCTGGCACAAGGAAAAGGAATTTAACGGGCTGACCGAGCAGTTACAGGCCTTGCCCGGCCAAAAGGACTACCCCATTCAAGAAATCGTCGGCCTGCAAACCGAATATAAATACATCCTTTCAGAAGCCATCGGTTGGATCGAGGATCCCGATTCGGATATATCGAAGGCATTTGAAAAAAACATCAAAACCCAGCAGGAAAAAATCATAAAAGTTATCAAGCAGATGCAAGCCCAGGCGCTGCAGCGGCAAAACGAAAAAACAGCCACGACGGCCACCATCGGCCGGTACGCCTTTAAGGCGGCTGCGGTTTTATGCGGGATGGGTCTTCTGTTCGCCCTGACAGCGGCGTTTATTATCACCCATAATATTTCCGGAGCCATTAAAAAATTAAAGCACGCCACCGGCAAGATCTCAGAGGGCGATTTTGATCACCGGCCGCAGATTCCCAACCAGGATGAGCTGGGTGATCTGGCCGATTCATTTGGCACCATGGCGCAGCGTTTAAAACGGCTGGAGGAAATGTATCTGGATACCAGCCCGTTGACACGGCTGCCCGGCGGCATCGCCATTGAAAACGTATTGAACAAGCGCATCGAGTCCGGCGGCCCCATTGCCTTTTGCCTGATGGATATCGACAATTTCAAAGCCTACAACGACCATTACGGGTATGCCAAGGGCAACGATATCATTCAGGCCACCGCTGAAGTCATCAGCGAGGCCGTCGCCCGGTACGGAAGCGAAGACGATTTTATCGGTCACATCGGCGGTGATGATTATGTGCTG
>CAZJHF010000124.1:0-10260 GCA_964545505.1 uncultured Desulfobacterales bacterium
GACTGAAAACCATAAAGTTCCCCGTGGGCCAGTCGGTGATCATGCCGGATAATTATGCCTTGCTTAGCAAAGTCCAGCGCGCCATCCGGGCTTTTGGCGAGCCGGATGTCATTATCGGCGGCCATACCGACAGCACAGGTCCTGAACCGATAAATGAACATCTGTCCCAGCAACGGGCGCAGGCAGTCCGCCAGTACCTTGTCGCCAACGGTATTTTACCGTTTGAAAAAATCATCTCGGTTGGATACGGATCCATGCGTCCGCTGGCGTCGAATTCAACCGAAAAGGGCCGGGCCATGAATCGCCGCATAGATGTCACTATTTCACCCAACGTGCCGACTCGCTGAAGCTAAGGCCCCATAATCCCGTTTTTGAAAAACAGGAGGCCATGGAACCCTGACCCGCATCACGGACCTGATCCGAAACCGTATGCGGGTCTTCTTTTAATAATTTTGACCTATATCAATGACCTCCCGCATCACATTCATCTATGCTGGTTTATCCCATGTAATTTTCACCAACTATAGCAAATCAACCAGATAGGAGGCTGCTATGAAACAGCTCAATCTTTACGCGGAAAACGATTTTTCTGAAAAGGCGTTTAAAAAACTTCTGGTGCATGACTCACCCTATTTTAAAATTCTCAATTTCAATTTTCTGCCCGGGCAGGAGCTGCCGGTTCACAGCCACGACATTGAAGGCCAGCTCAGTTTGGTTATTCTGGAAGGCGAAGGTGAGTTTTTGGGCGAGGGAGAAGCGACAATACCGGCTAAACCGGGAGACGTGGTCATCAGTGATATTGCCGAACCCCACGGCCTGCGTGCCAAAACCAATCTCAGGCTGCTGGTGACCATTGCGCCGCCGATATAAATCGGTTGAGCCAGCTGGGCCCGTTCGCCCGTTGAGCCCGTAAAAAATATTATAATAAGACCGTTTTCCCTTTTAACCGGCGCAACCGGCTCAACGGACAAACGGGTTCAACCCCGTATTCGGCTATTGTTAGAAGTAGAACCAGGTTTAAAACGCTTAGATTTTATTCGAGGGCCCCCGCCAAACGGCGGAAGTTCACCTCTGGATTTTATTTATATTAAGGTGTTCAAAAGGCGCGAATTAAATTAGAAGAATATGGACTTTTTTGTAAAAAATTAAACGGGTGTTTAAACCGTTAGATTTTGTTCGAGAGCCAGGCGGGAGGAGGAGAAGGAGCGCAGCGTACATTTAGTACGTTAGCGAACTTCGAGGACGACCAACACAGCTCTCGGGCAAAAGATGATGGTTTAAACACCCGTTTTTTTAGACCTGGTTTTTTTGGATGATGGGGATATTAAGCTTTTGATAAGGATGCAGCGCGCTAAAATCCAGATGGGCATTGTATTTTTTAAGCAGCCAGAGCGGAACATCAAACTTTTCCTTTGAGAGCGTCCAGACGCTGTCGCCTCTTCGAACCGTATAGGTTTCGACTTTTTCAACACGAAAAGAAGCAAAAAAATCTTCTGCCAGCTCCTTGTGAAATTCAAATCGTTTTTCTTCAAAGTCCTCTTTGGCAACTCGCCGCAAGGGTATTTTAATGGACTGGTTAATCCGAAGAGGCCTTCCAAATCGCAGACCGTTCAGACGCCGGATCTCACTGGCGGAAACCTCCAACCATTCGGCATAGTGTCCCAGGGTTTCTTCAACCTCGACTTGAATACGGCCAATGGAGCGCCCTTTATACGTTTTGATGCGCTTGATGGCCAGCTGTCCCTGGACAATATCGACGTTTACAATTGCCTCAGGGGGCAGTTGCGGTTTTTTACCGGTCTGGCGGCGTGGGGTTTGCATTTGCCAAAGTTCAGCAGCAAGGACCTGGTTTGATTCAAGCGTGTCAAAATCAGGGCTTGAAACCATCTGCAGCGGTTGCGGTTCCAGCACCTCTATTGGCGCAACGGGTATTTCAGGCTTGGGTCCGGGTTTGTCATTTTGCTGTTTAACCGCGGGTGCTGTTGATGGTTCAGTTGCTTTGGGCCCGGCATTTTTGGTTTCGGTGGCCGCCAAGAGAGGGGGTTCAGCCGCTTTCGCCTTCACAGCCGCCAGGCGAGCCGGCTTGTCCCCTGGCAGGGGGATTCTCAAATTTTGATCGATGTGGATGGTGGCCCGCGCATTTAAATTGTTAGCAGCAATCAGATCATTTAGCTTCACACCATGGTTGCGGGCAATTTCTCCGGCTGTATCGCCTTTGCGCACCGTATAAATTCGGCTACGTTTCTGGTAGTTTTTATAAATTTTAGGGGATAGCTCGGCCATCACCTGTTGCCAGTCGCGATCATTGCGGGCCGGCAGTTTTAAATGAAAGCCGCGCGGAACATATTTTTGTCCTTTGAGAACTGGATTGCGCAACGCCGGGTTCAGATCGCGCAGCACAGCAAGTCTAAGATTCAATTGACGGGCGATTTGTGGCAAGGAGCCATAACCGGCCAGCACCACTTCCTGGGTTGGCACGGGTGGGTCCAGTATCAGCTTACCGAAATATTGCTGATAATCATGGGCGACCTCCTGGGCCGCCAGAAACTCTGAATAAAAATTGCGTGACGCAAATTTAAAAATGCGACTGCGGTATTCTTTGAAAATGGTTTCATAATCCCCTTTGCGTCGTTTGGCCCGCAGCATGCCGGAAACGCCGTGATTGTATGCGGTTATGGCCATTGGCCAGTTGCGAAATTTTCTATAATTCCTTTTCAGCAAGCGCGCGGCTGCTCGGGTGGAAAGAATTGGATCCCGTCGCTCATCGATGGCATAACTGACCGTCATGTAGCTTTTACCGGTCGAACGTGTAAATTGCCACATGCCGCTAGCACCGAATTTACTGTAGGCTTTCGGATTAAAGGATGATTCGACGTGCGGCAGATATACCAGATCCTCGGGCAAACCCGCATCGTGAAAAATCTGCTTCATCTCTGTCAGGTAGGCACCGGATCGAATGATACCCTGACGAAACGGATCGTTTTGGCCGACCTGACAGCGCAGATTTCGCATCGCGTTTCGAAAGTCAACAGGCCTGGCCTGGCTTCCAAATAAAGCGGCCACGCGTTGCTCCTCGGGTCCACCCGGAGGTTTCCCTTGAGCAAGTTTCGCCAGGATCTGTTTATATTTCTTTTTGACCTTTTTTATCCGGTTTTTATTGATTTTGCGACTGCCATGGCGATTGCGGTCTTTGAGCGCAATGGCCTCATAGATGATCGCCAGATTTTTCTTATCGTGAATAACTCCCTGGGTCGTTGAAAATTCCGTATATATTTTTTTCCAGAAGGCAACATTGGGTCGAATGCTGTCATAGACTGGAAATTCAGCATCCGTAATGCTGGCAGATGCCGTCAAACTCACCAGGACCATCCCGAAGAAGGTCAATGCAAAAAATATAATTTTATAGCGGTAATTTTTCATGGGCTCAGCACATTTGGGGCAATTTGGGTTCGATCCATCATAGGCATTCCCGGTTGTTAAGGGAATATCCACCGTCGGTGATCAACTGGGCCAGCGCAACCAATAAGAATAAAGCAAAATCCAAGCCAAACCCCGCTAAAATTCATAAACTGCAAAATTCCAAAGGGTTATGCTAATTTATGGAATGCGCCTCTGGATGAAATGCGAAAATATTTTGACAAAATTCAGCAAATTCTGCCCCAAATGCGCAGGTGCGGATCCCTGACAGGGGTCTCGATAAAAAAGGGGCGCACTGCAGGTCAGTGACCAAGGTGCACAGATGGGCATGTTGATTACATATAAATTACAGACATGTAATCAAATGTAACCCATTTTAACAGAAAAACCGTATTCAATAAGCCCTGCATCAGATGTCTTGCAAGTATCGATTGGGATCCTGCATAAATAGCTTATATACTTTGAAATGCTCGGTTTCTTCATAACCGATCGGCTCAAGTGACTCTGTAAAATTGGATCTCATATGGATTATATTGAAAGCGGGCCCTGTGCTCCCCCTGCCATATATAAATACCACAGCGATGGCTGATGGCCTGTAGCAGGGTTGATTTACCGGTACCGTTTTCACCAACGAAAAAAGTCACCGGGTTATGCACGTCTACTGTCCGGGGTTGTTTAAAAATATCCAGATTAAAAGGATAATGCTCAACTGTTGGGAATTTATCAGGCACAATAAGAACCTGCTTAAGATGCATGCGTGCTTCTCCTGTATTCAACTCAGAAGCTGATTAAAATCCCACTGGCTTTTCTTTGACCTGGTCTTAAAGATAGCGCAAAAGAGCCTACCATTTTTTCAAGCTTGCCGGCAAAAATCAAGTCATTTAGATGCTGCAAAATCACGGTTCTGAGAGAATCGTGAATAGTTGCAGCGGTCTTAGTTTGAAATTTTTTATTGACACAAGCTTGCACCTTGTGAGACCTTTCCGCTAAGTAGAATCGGATTCCATGGGCATTCAGGCCCTGTGTTTCAAGCAATTAGATCCTGAAACAAAATCGGATCCGAATATCCGTTATCCAGCCTATTCGATTGTCTTGGTCTCGGGCACACATCAGGTGTGATCAATTTAAACGAAACCGTTCACATGATACCTTCTATCCCAGGCGTGAAGTATGTATCCGAATCCATCAAACCTGAATAAGCGTTAAGGGGGGAAACCAATGGCCAAACTAAAACTTCTGCTACCCTATAATTTTACCAGCTTCGACCATAAAGCCCTGGATTTCGTGATCGCCACATTCGGGAATTCGAAAAATGTTGCTGTAACCATATTTAACGCTTACACGCCCATTCCTCAAATTGATACGTCTGCAACTTCTATAACAGGAAAATTGAAGGGAAGCTTGAGTTACCTTTCTCAGAAAATTTCTGAGCAAGAAGCCGAGCTCCAAACCATTAAAGATAAGCTGGTGGAAAATGGATTTGAAGATAGCGCGGTTGATGCTGTTTTCCAATCGCGGAAAAAGGATGTCGCCAGTGAGATTATTGATCTTGCCACGGCGCAAAAATACGATGTTATTGTCATCAGCCACAAGCCCGGCAAGGCAACTCGCTTTTTTACCGGCAGCAGATACAATAAAGTAATTTCTGCCTTAAAAGACTTGACCGTTTGTGTTGTGACTTAAGGTCGATAAAAAATATGCCCCCCGTGATATTCAAAGCCTTAAATTCTGCAACCTGGGCAGTTGAAAAGTGGTGATTAACCAGTAAAGGAGGGACTCTATGCCTGTCGAGGAAAAAATTGATATTGATATTTTTAAGGTTGTCTTCAGAGCGATAGCCCAATCGGATAATCTGGAAATCATGACCAATCATCTCACCCAGCTGCTGGTTGCGGCTCTTGAGATAAAGGGATGTACGCTGTTTGCACTTAATCCGGATACTGAAGAGTTGGAAGTATTGGCCAGCATAGGATTGAGCTCAAAATATTTAAACAAAGGGCCTCTGTTAACCGGCAAAAGTATTGGCGCAACTTTAAAGAAAAAGCCCATTGTCATCCGCGATGTTACAAAAACCGATCAACTGCAATACCCTGATGATGCTAAAAAGGAAGGCATCGGTGCGATAGTCTCCGTCCCCATTCAATTTTACGACAAAGTTATCGGTGCTTTACGGCTCTATCACCATGAGGCCTGGGAGATCTCTGACAAAGATATCGATTCATTGCTGGTGCTGGCCGAAAATATCGGTCTGGCAATGACCTATACCCGAATGCTTAACGCATTCAACACGATAAAATATGCCATGCAAGAAATCCAGCCTCTCGGGCTGGAGGCCAGCGAGGGATAGCTTATAATTGAATCCGGAACAGCCATTGGATCAGAACCTGTTCAAAAAAGCGTCAGCAAAAATCTAAGAAGGTATCATATCGATAGACAATACTAGTCGATCGCCTTCAAAACACTTCTCTCGAGTATTTCCCTCTCCATCCATCTCCGAGCATTGCCGCCGGGCATTGATTAAATGGTGAGCACCGGCCCGCATCCTGATCCTATGATGATTCATCGCTTTCTCATATTTGAACCGCTCCTCGCCTGCTCGTAACTTCAGGCATGGGGTCTTTTTGATTGACTAAACTGCCACAATGTAACAAAATTTGGTCTTTGTGGCGTTAATCTAAGCAGAGATAAAAGAAAGACTTGCCACAAAGGCACCAAGACACAAAAAAATAAAACCTATGAATTGCTTTGTGACTTTGCGTCTTTGTGGCTATAAATAATCGTAACTTCGCAGAAAAAAAATCACCACAAAGGCACCAAGAACACAAAGTAAAAAATTCAATCAAAGCGAGACTTCTTTGTGAACTTTGTGTCTTGGTGGTTATAAAAATTTGCATAAAGTATGGTGTAACGTAAATGCAGGCGCCCGCAAACCAAAAACTGTCTCCTCAAACATGGTTAGCAAAACTAAAAGACCATTTTGCCGGTTATGAAGGCGCCATTATCGCTTACAGTGGCGGGGTGGATAGCGCCCTGCTGGCGTATGTTGCCCATCTGGCATTAGGGAATAATATGCTGGCGGTTCTGGCAGACAGCCCATCGCTGGCGCGCCGGGAATACCGGCATGCGTTGGACTTTGCCAATGGACACGGCATTCCGCTGCACATTATTGAAACACAGGAAATGCACAATCCCTTTTACGGGGCCAACCAGGGAGACCGCTGCTATCATTGCAAAAAAGCACTTTTTGAAAAAATCGAACAACTGCGCCGACAACCGGGAAATCCCCTCAGCAACCTGTCCTGGCCGGTGTTTTATGGTGTGAATCTCGATGATCTGGGGGACTACCGTCCGGGTATCCAGGCCGCAGATGAGGCCTCAATTCTGGCACCCTATGTCGAATTAAAAATGGATAAGAAAACGATTCGAGAGGTCTGCGTCTTATTGGGTCTGGATGTGGCCGACAAACCGGCCATGCCGTGTTTGGCCAGCCGAATTGCATACGGTCAGGAGGTCAATGTGGCAAAGCTCAAACAGGTCGAGGCTGCAGAAAATTTTATAAGCGATCTGGGCTTTCAAAAACTGCGGGTGCGTCATCATGGTGATAACGCCAGGATTGAAATCCTGCCGGATGATTTTAGCCTGGCTCTGCAGCACCGCAAATCGATCAGCCAAAAGCTGCATGAACTGGGGTTTCTGTATGTCACGTTGGATATAGACGGTTTTAAGAGCGGCTCACTCAACGCAGCTTTGAAAGAAACATAGAATCTTCACCACAAAGGCACAAAGAACACAAAGAAAAAATGTTAATTAAAAATATTCGAACGCTTTGTGAACTTTGTGTCTTTGTGGCAAAAAACGATCGTAATCAATGCAAAAGAAAAAAATAAAAGTAGCGGTGGGGCTCAGCGGTGGTGTAGATTCATCGGTTGCGGTGGCTTTATTGCAAAAACAAAATTATTCGGTATACGGCATCACCATGGAGATTTATGATGAATCCCTGGGTGTTGATCACTCGGCCAAGCATGCCTGTTTCGGCCCCGGCGAAAAAGAAGATGTCGAATCTGCCGCTGCTATTTGCCAGAAACTGAAGATACCGTTTCATACCATCGATCTGCGGCAGGAATATCGGAATCATGTCATCCAGTATTTTAGAAACGAATATCTGGAGGGTAAAACACCAAATCCCTGTGTTGTGTGCAACCAGAAACTCAAGTTTGGTTTTTTGCTGGAAAAAGCCAGGCAGGCCGGCCTGGAATTCGATTATTTCGCCACCGGCCACTATGCCCGCATCGAAAGTGCGGGTGGGCGTTATTTGTTGAAGTGCGCTGCCGATCGCTCAAAAGACCAGTCCTATTTTCTATATGGCCTCACACAGCGACAACTGGCGTGTACGCTCTTGCCGCTGGGCGTTCATGCCAAGCAGCAGGTCCGGGAAATAGCGCGATCGTTGGGGCTTCAAACTGCAGATCGCGAAGAAAGCCAGGATTTCATCGACGGTGGTGATTATTCAATTTTGTTTGATAAAAAGGAAATAAAAGCCGGCGACATTGTCGATGAAACTGGTCGGGCCCTCGGAAAGCATCGCGGTATCATTCATTACACCATCGGCCAGCGCCGCGGCCTTGGCATTGCTTCCGATCGCCCGCTATATGTTCAACGCATCGATGCCGCTCAAAATCACATTATCGTCAGCAGCCAGGAAAACCGTTCAAAAGGCCTTTTGGCCACCGACTTAAACCTCATCAGCGTTGATCGCATCGAACAACCCTTAGACAACGTCCAGGTCAAGATTCGCCTGCGGCACAAGGCGGCTGACGCCACGGTTTACCCGGCCGAAGACAATAAAACCAAAATCCTGTTTAAAACGCCTCAAATGTCGGTGACGCCGGGGCAATCAGCGGTCATTTATAAGGGAGACTCGGTACTGGGAGGCGGTATCATTTGCGCTGCGCTATGAGCCGATCCGGCATCTTTTTTGTTGACACAACTGCCACATTGTATCAAATTAATAAGCTGAAGTTGTGGATATCATCACACAATCGGACCTGAGGAATGATATTATGGATAAAGCAGAATTCAGGAAATACAGGAAAAAATTAAACAAAACCCAGGCCCAAATGGCCCAGCTGCTGGGCATATCACTTAAAGCGGTGCACAGTTACGAGCAGGGATGGCGCAGAGTGCCGACGGCTGTTGAGCGTCAGATGTATTTTCTGGCGGTCAAACAAAATACCAAAAAGGGCAAGACGAAAGCATGCTGGCAAATTAAAAAATGCAGCCCGGAACTTAAAGTCAAATGCCCGGCCTGGGAGTTCGGCGCCGGCGAGCTCTGCTGGTTCATTAACGGCACGATTTGTGACGGAAAGGTTCAGAAAGACTGGAAGGATAAAATGAAGATATGCAAGTCCTGCGAAGTATTTGCACCACTGGTCGATTAGATATCCCACCGTAAGCGCTAACGCCTCAAAATAATGTTTCACCTTGCTGCCGGATGATCAGCACAACCCATAATCCGACCTTAAGTCGATATAGGATTTCCAAAATGAGCACAAACTATAAATTTGAAACGCTATGCCTCCACGCCGGACAACAACCGGACCCGGCTACGACTGCCAGGGGCGTGCCCGTACACCGCACCTCTTCTTATGTATTCAACAGCACCAAACATGCTGCCGATCTTTTTGCACTCAAAGAGATGGGAAATATATATACCCGTATCATGAATCCGACTCAGGATGTTCTCGAGCAACGCATAGCAGCCCTGGAGGGCGGCGCAGCAGCTCTGGCGCTGTCTTCGGGAACATCAGCGGTCTATTATACGATTATCAATATCTGTGAGGCCGGTGATGAAATCGTATCCGCCAGCAACCTTTATGGTGGCACCTATACAATGTTCGATTGTATTCTGCCGCAATTTGGTATCCGCACCCATTTTGCAGACGTCAGGGATCCGGAAAACATTAACCGGGCCATTACCGAAAAAACCCGGGCCGTTTTTATAGAGACCATCGGCAACCCGGTATTGGATTTTACCGATATCCATGCGATTGCAGAGATCGCACAGCGTCATCATTTGCCGCTGATCGTCGATGCCACCTTTACCACACCCTATTTGCTCAAAAGCATCGAATACGGTGCCGACATTGTCGTCAATTCCCTGACCAAATGGATGGGGGGACACGGCACCGGCATTGGCGGTATCGTGGTGGATTCAGGAAAATTTGACTGGCAAGATCCAAAATTTAAGCTCTATAATGAACCGGACCCCAGTTATCACGACATCCGCTACGCTCATGACCTGGGCGACATGAACCCCATTGCATTTATCCTTCGGATGCGGCTGGTACCTTTACGGAACCTGGGCGCCTGTATCTCTCCGGATAACGCCTGGATGTTTTTGCAGGGAATGGAAACCCTGCCTTTACGGATGCAGCGGCATTGTGAAAACGCAGTCGATGTGGCCCGCTTTTTAAAGGAGCATTCAAATGTTGAATGGGTGCGTTATCCCGGATTACCGGACGATCCAACCTACCCGGTGGCCAGTCGATATCTTCAAAACGGTTTTGGCGGCATGGTCGTGTTTGGGATTAAAGGCGGTCTGGATGCCGGCCAAAAATTTGTCGACAGCTTGAAACTGTTTTCCCACCTGGCAAATGTGGGAGATGCCAAAAGCCTTGTTATTCACCCTGCAAGTACAACGCATTCGCAGCTGAGTGAAGAACAGCAAATAGCCGGCGGATTGACACCGGATCTGGTGCGCCTGTCTATTGGTCTTGAGAATATCGATGACATCAAAGAGGATCTGGACCAGGCCTTCGCCCAGACCTGATTTCTCTTGCCCTC
>CAZJHF010000125.1:0-10226 GCA_964545505.1 uncultured Desulfobacterales bacterium
CTGCCCAGGCAGATCAAATCTGGGCCACACCGACGACGATAACCGGCTCGATCGGAATATTCGGCGCTTTCCCGACTTTTGAAAAAAGTCTCCAATCCCTGGGCATTACCAGTGATGGTGTCGGCACCACCAAACTTTCTGGTGCCTTTGATCCCAGCCGGCCGCTGAATGAGCTGATTGCCCAGTCAATGAATCAGATGATCGAACGGGGCTATCAGCGATTCATTCAGCGGGTGGCCCAAGGTCGCAATATGGAACCGGAGGCGGTCGAGAAAATTGCGCAGGGCCGTGTCTGGGCCGGAACCACTGCCAAGGAACTGGGGCTGGTCGATCAGCTCGGCAACCTGCAGGACACCATTCGCGCAGCTGCAGAACAGGCGAACTTAACAGATTATGAAATTACGTATATCACGCAACCATTAACCACTCGCGAACAGTTGATAAAAAGGTTCAATCGCCTAATTGTAGCTTTTTTCAATTTCACCCGGTCGACGGGTCAACCACTACAAAAATTATACGATTCGGTTGTCGACAGCGAAATCAGTCAGCTTTTGCTGACTGAGGATCCGGCCGGTTTATACGCATTCTGTTTGAATTGTATCGAACCATGAGCGCAACATCTGGCAGATGTGCTTTTTTGATATCAATTTTATCATATACCGGCTCCAGCTCTACCGGCATATCAGTCCTAAACATCCAGCAACGCTTTTTGAAACCTTTCCCTGTGTAAGTGGCTCTTAATGCCATTTAACATACCAATTCCCTGACAAATTGATTGTAAGGAAGAGGCCACGCAAGGCACTAAACCAAAAGATTATAGATTTATGCGCCTGGATGGCAGCGTTTCGTTTTATCGGAGGCAGAAATGGCAAAAGATAAAAAAGATATCAAAAAAGATATTTTGAATATGTTTCGATCTTTACAAAATGAAGAAACAGATATCTTAGCACCTGAATCATTGGAATCTGATTATTTCAATCATATAAACTGGGATGAAAAGCAGCTTTATCAAAATGCAGTCAAGGACCTGGTCGCAAAGGGGCTCGTCCAAAATGTCAGAGGATCTAGCCTGAAGCTCAAGCTCACTGAAAAGGGGGCTGATTTAGTCTATCAATGAGCATGCATGCAAAGGAATGAAATTATAAAATTATATGTATTGTCAGAATTTTATGTAATATTTCGATGTCCTAATATAAGTCAGCTTGCAAAAATGGATGAAAATCATTAGCGTGCAGGATTCCGGCTATAAATAATACAAAAGGCGATACAGGGCCGGCCTGTTATCGCCTTTGTTTGTTCATTTAAAGCCTGCCGCTTCGGCAAGCATGAACTTAAGTCAAATCGTTAAACAATGAATCTTTGAGCATTTTATCCGCTATTTTTTCCGCGTCCATCTCGTAGGTTCCGTTTTCGATTTGCTCCTTAAGCTGGGCAACCTTGTCCTCACGGACATCCGGTATTGCTTCTAATTGTTTTTGAGCCTCCTGGATATTTTTAGCCGCGTTTGAAAGCGCGACGGTATCTGCCTTGTTTTGCTGCTTTTCCGGTTGCTCAGCGGCAGCGTCCACCTTATCCTTTTCCTGAACCTGATTCACATAGGCTTCAATATTCACAGAGTCTTTGGGGGTAATTTCCATTTTATGGCAGTCTCCTCAACTTTTAATTGGTTGCCAATCTTTCTGACCGCACAACCCTCATTATTTACAATAATTCTAATACACTAGCTTCTGCGTGTCAAATAAATTACGATTTAACTATATTATCGGTAAAAACGTTACATACTTTAGTGCTTTTTTGCAATTTTCTATATTAATTTGCTTTTTGGGAAAATTGACAACATATTAATAAACATGCAAATAATGGCAAAAAAGCTAATCTGCTTTGCAAAAAGCCAATTTTTATCCAAATGGTGCCTCTGGGGGCTAATAATTTATATGCTATTATCATGCCAAATATCATCTCTGCTAAAAATCCCATTACCGCCTGATCTTGTCCTTTACAGACTGTCAAGCAATCCTATGTTGTGTAAAGCTTAACCTAAAACCGACGGACGTGATTTCAAACAAAAGTGCATCTACCGCCGAAACAACCCATACGGGCGCAAGACCCATCCCGCCTTCCAGCCATCGATATGATGCGCGGTATAGTCATGGTGCTCATGGCGCTGGACCATGCTTCGCATGCATTCAACGCAGGGCGATATACCCAAGATTCCTACCTGTGGTATTCAGCCGGTGCCCAAATCCCGGCAATCCAGTTTATGGTCCGCTGGGTGACGCATATATGTGCGCCCACTTTCTTGTTTCTGGCCGGTTTTGTGCTGGCATTGAGTGTTGCCAGACGACAGGCCCGCGGTGATACCGAGCGCTCGATTGACAGTGATATGATCAAGCGCGGAATTTTCATCTTGTTGCTGGATCCTCTCTGGATGAGTTTTGGTTTTGGCGGAAATATCACCCTGCAGGTGCTTTATGCCATTGGGGGCAGTTTTTGTTTGATGGTACCCTTACGCCGAATGGGCCTGCGCAGCCTGCTGGCTGTGGGTTTGGGGCTTTGTATTTTGGGTGAAGGGCTTGCGGTGTGGGCCGGTAACGGTCAAAAACCGAGTCTGATCGCCACCTTTCTCATTACGGGCGGAGCGGTTACAAAAGATGTATATGTTCTTTATCCGCTACTGCCCTGGTTAGCTTACATGCTGCTGGGCTGGGTTGGTGGACAGTATCTGCTGGGCAAAGAGGGTGTTAAACCGGTCCATTTATTTTCAAAGGCCGGTCTTATTTCTTTAGCCGTGTTCTTTATTGTTCGCGGCTTCAACCAATACGGCAACATGCTGTTGTACCGCTATGACCTTTCCATACCGCAGTGGTTGCATGTGAGCAAATACCCGCCCGGTCTTTCTTTTGCGGCGCTTGAATTGGGTCTCATGTTTCTAATGCTCGCTTTTCTGTTTGCCGCATATCGGAATCATAAACCATCAGCGGCCAATCCATTGCAGGTTTTTGGTCGCACTCCGCTTTTCTTTTACATCCTGCATGTTCATCTACTGGCAGGGGCTGCCTGGGCATTGAATTTGTATCGGGCCGGAGGGTTGGTTGAGACCGGTCTGGCGACTTTGACTGTTTTAGGCGTGCTTTATCCGCTATGTCGCTGCTACGACCGTTTCAAGCGCGCCCACCCGACAAGCCTTTTGCGCTATTTGTGAATGATTGATCTCAAAATCAGATTGTCAAAGGCCTTGTTCGATATTTTGCTTCAGGGCGGTGCCTGAGCCACCCGCTAAAAAATAGCCACCTTTTGCGACCGTTTGAATCATGTCGATGTTTCGTTTGGCAAACAGTTGGTTTTCCAAATTCTGATTTAACCAACGGAAATCGAAAAAAACGACCAGCTTGCACATCGGAAGGGTCTCTATCGCTGCGTAGGTGCGCTGAAACCATTTACTGGAATATCGATAAAACCAGTCCGATCCCCGGTGGCGGTCTGCCAACTCCCAGATAGCAAAGGGCTTGGACTCATAAAACGCTGTAAATTCCGAGTAATCATCCCCCAATAAAGTTAAAAACGGTTCGCTGCGGTTGATGGTTTGGTTCCAGATGGAGACACCCACCCAGTTGACCTGTTCGGGCGGCACCTGGAAATATTGTCTGTTCCTTACAAAACCCGATGACCTGCTGGCTAAATGAAGCCCCCAGACAAGGTGCCGGTTGGCGCCCTGCTGCTCAAAGATCGTATACATGCGGTCCCAGGCCGGTATAAAGTATTGCGGTTTCCAATCCTTCCAGGGATGATTTCCGTCATAATGCCCGGCGCCGGGAAAGGGTATAAAAAAGGCGGGTAACGCTGCCTGGCTGACCTGCTGTGAAAAACGTTGCAGGTGATGATCATAATCGCCTTTGCTGATACGTTCCCAGTCCATTCGTGGAAAGTAGCGCATCATCGGATAGACGCCCATTTTGACCGTGGCATCCAGAACGCCGCCGGGGTAGTAACTGCCGCCCAAAAAGTCGTCTGCAACGCTGTGCACGGCAGGCAATGTGCCAATTTTGTTTTTATAAATGTTTAAAATTTGTGCTTCTGCCTGGGAACTTTTTTCTTTGAGCCAGTAATCAGTGCTGCCTGAAATGCTGTACCCGATGTCATGGTGCCAGCCCAGGTAACACTGGGCTTCAGGTGTGGGAATGGCCGGATGCGATTCCAGCTTTATCGTTCTAGCCGGGCGGGGCTCAGCAACCACCTGATTGCCGGTACACCCCTTTATGAGCGGGCTCAGACCGCAACCACTCAGCGTTGCCAGGCTCAGTTTTATAAAATTTCTGCGGTTCAAGTCTGGATTCATGATTTAATCTCAAACAGATGACCCTCATCATCCCGCATAAAGGTCAGCGCCCGGTCTCCCTTGGGAACTTGAATAACCTCCATACCCAGGTGGTGACATTTATTCACAAATGCCCTCAAATCTTTGACTTGCAGGCAAACATGGTCGATTTGGTTAGCCGGGGATGCGGGTTGCTCGGTAATGAAAATCTCAAAATGCATATCTTTGCTGCGGTAGTTGATCATCAGCAATTCGGCATCAACATCAAAAATTGCTTTGCCAAGCGATGGGGCCAGCGCCTTCGGTTCTTCCTTTTCCAAACCCAGAAGATGTTTGAAAAACCGATCAGAATTTT
This sequence comes from uncultured Desulfobacterales bacterium, assembly GCA_964545505.1. Classification (GTDB taxonomy): domain Bacteria; phylum Desulfobacterota; class Desulfobacteria; order Desulfobacterales; family JAHEIW01; genus JAHEIW01. Next base: position 4,671 of record CAZJHF010000125.1, read on the forward strand.
TTTCCGAGCGATACGTCAGGGCTACGTGCTTTAGAAGCATTTGCATATCCCTTTCACCCCGAACTTGATCTTTGCAAGCGGACACCCATTTTCGGAGATAACGAAAACGAAAATCTGCGGGTTGTCAATTCCGCAATCGATTCGACAGAGCTCGTCGCAGGCCGCAATCTAAAATCCAAGATCAGAGATGGGGCTTAATAATGACTTTCAAGGTCTCCTGGCCCTCCATGACCATCCGGAAACCGTCGGCGATATCCTGCAATGGAATCTGGCGGGTAATCAAATCGTCAACTTCGATTGCCTGGGTTTCGATCAGGTTTATGGCCGCCTCAATATCGGGGGGGCCGCAATAATAGGAAGTGATGATTCGGATTTCCCGGGTCCAAAAGTGGTTGATCGGTATCGTCACTTTTTCAGCGGGATGCGGTACGGCGAAAAAGACAATGACACCGCCTTTATTCACACAATTCCAGGCCTGGTCAATGGCGGACATAGCGGAAGTGCACAGGAATACCACGTCTGCCTGGTGGTTATTTTCAGCGACAACCGGCGCGGGAACATTTTCAGCAGCATCCAGGGTGATATCTGCCCCCATGTTGCTGGCTATTTCCAGCTTTTGGGGATTGATATCCGTAGCAATCACGCGACACTGTTTGGTTTTGGCCAGCTGGATATGCAGCAGACCGGACATGCCGCTGCCCATCACCATGACTGTCTGATTGTTGTGTACGCCGGCAAGTTGCTGGGACCGGACCACGCAGGCTAGCGGCTCAATAAATGTACTTTGATCATACGATATAGAATCCGGCAGTCGGTAGGTTCCGTTTTCGACCAGGGCCTCCGGGACCAGAACATACTCTGCAAAACCACCGGGCAGCCTCTCCTTGACGTTGGTGCACACCGGATACTGGCCGCTTTGACAATAAGAACACGTCAGGCACGGCACTTTGGGTGCTACAAAAACTCGATCCCCGGGCTTATAGGTCGACACCGCACGCCCGACTTCAACCACCTCAGCGCCGATTTCATGTCCCTGAACCAAAGGTGCTCGGGGCTGCCGATACCATTCAACGATATCGCTGCCGCAGATGCCGCATGAGATCACTTTTATCAGCATCTCTTTGTCACCGGGTTTTGGCCGGGGTACCTCTTCGATTCGAATATCTTCGTTGTTATACCAGACCGATACTTTCATGACTGATTTTTCAGTGTTTGATAAAGATCAAGCGCTTTGTCCGGCTTTTCGTTCTGGTGAACCACTGCTGCGACTGCCTGCAGCATTGCAATCGGAGAATCGGATTGAAAAATATTGCGGCCCATGTCCACGCCGCTGGCTCCCTGTTGCACCGCGTTGTAAGCCATGGTCAATGCATCCAGCTCCGGTATTTTTTTGCCACCGGCCATCACAATGGGTACCGGGCATGACGCACAGACGGTTTCAAAATCCTTTTCGACATAATAGGTTTTTATGTAATGGGCACCCAGTTCAGCGCAAATGCGGGTGGCCAATCTAAAATAGCGCGCATCGCGAGCCATATCCGTGCCCACGGCGGTTACCGCAAGCGTTGGAATGCCGTAGCGGGTGCCGATATCCACCATTTTGGTCATGTTGATAATGGATTGGCGTTCATATTCACCGCCGATAAATACCTGAACCGCCATTGCACAAACATTCAGGCGGATGGATTCCTCGATATCCACGGCAATTTCTTCGTTGGACAGCTCTTTTAGGATGCTGGTCCCGCCTGATACCCGCAGCACGATTGGTTTTTGGGTGGTCGGCGGGACAATGCTTCTGAGGATACCCCGGGTGAGCATCAAGGTATCGGCATAAGGGACAATCGGAAGAATATTGACATCAATACGCTCGAGGCCTGTCGTCGGCCCCTGAAAGTATCCATGATCTATGGCCAACATAACCGTGCGGCCGGATTCGGGGTTGAAAATTCTGGCCAGTCTGTTTTTCATTCCCCAATCCAGCGCATTTGACCCTTTCAGAAAAAACCCCTCTGATTTCTGCGGTTGATTAAAATAATACTGTTTGGCCTCTTTTAGACCCTCTATATCTGGCATTTTTTTCTCCTTCCTATGTTTCTAAATTTATTTACTAAGATATAATCTTTATTTTATTACGGAAAATATAATATCCACGAAAACACGAAATAAGGAAAGCACGAAAGTATTATTTGTTTTCGTGTTTTCAAATTTTCGTGCTTTCGTGATAAATCTTTTTGTTTTGGTTTCTCCTGACGGGGCGTTGGTTATAATTTTTGGGATGCACGCGCGTTGCAGCCGCTTTCCGCATTATCGCAGGTTTGGGTTTGCGGTCAAGAAAAACCATTTATTATACCCTGATGGTTATGCTATTAATTTTAAAGAACAACGGATCGGAGTGATAAATGGGTCAATTTGATAAAGATAAACAGGCCATTGTAACATGTGCCCGCTGGCTATCCGAACACGGATATTTCGGGTGTCTCCGGGGTAGCGGGGGCAATATTTCAGTCAAACTGAATGATCAAAATATGATGGCGATAACACCGTCGCGCCGCCCTTACCAGGAAATGGCATTGGATGATATTTGCGTGGTTGATGCGCAGATGAAATCAGTTGAGGGGCACCTGACACCATCTGTTGAAGCAACAATGCATTTAAGTGTTTATAACAACCGGCCCGATGTTAATGCCGTCATCCACACGCACCCGGTGTTTGCCAGTATATTGTCGATAATCGATAAACCCATCCCGGCTTTATTTGATGAAATAACTTTTGAAATCGGTGCCGAGGTAGCTGTGATTCCCTATGCTGTATCCGGCAGCCCAGATCTGGCCCAAAATGTTGTCCGTAAATTAGACAATGGCTGCTTTTGTTACATATTGCAAAACCACGGTGCTTTAAGCCTGGGAAAAAGTGTTGACCGGGCCTGGAAAAATGCGGAACTTTTAGAAAAGGTGGCCCAGATTTATTTTTATGCCTTAACGACCGGTAAAAAGATAACCACTCTGCCCAAAGACGCCATTGATCAGATCTGTCAAATGCGCGAATCAACATAATGATTAAGCCGGTTTGAAGGATTTTTTGATTCACCCCAGAAAACACAGAGCGCACACAGAACAATTTTTAACGTTGCAGGTCTGCGTAAATCTGTGTTTAATACTCAAAAATGCCAGACCATGCTTACCGCTGAGCAAGAAGCCTACATCTTAAACCGGGCCTATATACCGGAGCATTGCATTCGTCTGATGACCTTTGTGTCCGGTGGCGAGCCTCTTTTAATCGATGATTTTTTTATTTGCCGCAAAGAAAACTGGATCATCCTGATCGGCTATCCCCTGGCAGATGATTTCACCTGCAGCGCCCTGGAAGCTGTTTTTTCCAAAATAAAAAAAACATGGCGCCCCGACGGTATATCACTGATCGCTCCTGAAATGCCATCCCCTCTGGCCGCAACTTGCCGCGAAAATCAAAGTGATGCCTATTTTACGCTAAAAACCGGAAAAGCCACTATCCGCAGCCCGGTGAAACGCAACCTGAGAAAAGCACGTCAAAACTTGCGCGTTGAAACTGCAACCAATTTGGGTGACAGACACCAGGAGCTTATGCATGAATTTGTTGCCCGCACGCCGCTGTCGGAACCCGTTGAAAGGCTATTGTTTAAAATGCCGGAATTTGTAGCCGGCGCCGATAAGGCCTTTGTGCTGAATGCCTGGGATAAAGCAAACAGGCTGAGCGCTTTTTATGTCGTTGACCTTGAAGCTGATGGGTTTTCCAATTACATTATCGGGTGCCATTCTAAAAAGAACTATGTTGTGGGCGCATCGGATCTTTTATTATTTGAGCTGATCAACCTGAGCCTGGAATATCAGAAACCCTATATCCATTTAGGGCTGGGGGTAAATGCGGGTATTCGTCGTTTTAAAGAAAAATGGGGAGCGCTACCCACCCGACGATATGAAATGGGTGAAATGAGTCTAAAAAAACCGTCCCTATTTCAATCTATTTTGGCCTGGCGCTAGGACTACCAATAGGATGTATAACCACGAAAACACGAAAAAAGGAAAGCGCGAAAAAGTAAAAAAAATAGAAAATGGATTTTCTTTCGTGTTTTAATCATTTCGTGCTTTCGTGGTAAAAATTGCATCCCCTAAATTATCTTTTTTTTCATAGTGCATTAATGATCAAAGAGCGCCGATGATATTTTGGAATTCCAAACAAAAAAAACTAAAAATGATCTGGCGGGTGCAAAAAAACGGTAGCGTTTCACAGCTGGTCGGCACTGCCCATTTTTTCCCGTACAGTTTTCGAAATGCGTTGCGCCACTGTCTGCAAAATGCGCGTATCGTCATGTTCGAAGGCCCTCTGGATGAAGACAACATGGCCCGGGTCAGGCAAGCCGGAATGAACACCGAATCCTCTTATCACCTTTTTGACGAGCTGGACGATCAAACCATCGCCGGCATCACCGGCGCGCTGATTCCTATTTGCCGGATGAGAAATTCAGCCCAATTTTTTCAATATTGCAAGGATGACCTGAGAAAGACCGTTTATGACCTGGTACAAGGCATGCAGCCCTGGTTGGCTTTTTTCACTCTGTGGTCCACTTACCTGCAGCGCAATGGCTGGAAATATTCGGTCGATATGGAAGGATTCAGTGTTGCTCAGGAATTGGGCAAAAAAATTATCTTTCTTGAAAGTATTGAAGAGCAAATAAAGGTGTTGCAGAACATTTCACGTGAAAAAATCATACATTTTCTGAAACAGACCGACCACTGGGAAACCCTCGCAAACGATTACGTCAGATTCTATTTAAAGGGCGATCTTGAAAAATTGCGGTTCTCCGGTATCCGGTTTCCAAGTCGGCATCACTCGGTTATCAATCATCGCGATGATATATTTTTTGAAAGGATGCAAGCTGAGCTGGCGCAGGGGGATGTCGTTGCTTTCCTGGGGGCGCCGCATTTAAAAGGAATGAGCCGCTTGTTTCTTGCCGACGGCTATCAGGTCAAAGGCCCCTGGTTGCCGGATTAAAGACAGAGGTCTGTAGTCAGATGGCAGATAACCCGTCTTCGCCCTGGTGGGCTTCGCCGCGGCAAGCAGATGGCAGAGAATAGATGGCAGAAGACACAAGACAAAAGCATTCACTCGCTGCTAAAAAGTCCTACCAAAAAGCCATGAATTCGGCGGTACGAATCTTAACGAATCGCGATCATTCAAAATTTGAACTTGTACAGAAATTGCAACAACGGGGTTTTTCAACCAAGATCGTTGACACGGTAATCGCACGCTGCGAAGATTTCGGTTACATCGATGACCCCAGAACGGCACGGGTATATGTTTTGCAGCTCAAACGAAAGTGTTTCGGCAGGCGCTACGCCCGGCTGGCCTTGAAAAAGAAACGCTTGATGGGCGCTGCGATTGAAAAAATCTTAGTAGAAAATTACCCCGGGGAAGATGAATATATTCATGCCGGCCGGCTGCTGGAAAAGAAAAAGAAGACTTTCGCAAGCCTAACAGATCCCAGAAAAAGAAGCGATAGAATCTATCGTTTCCTGTACT
>CAZJHF010000126.1:0-10193 GCA_964545505.1 uncultured Desulfobacterales bacterium
TGCCTAACAGGGTTCGTCGGAGGTGGGAATGAAGGAAAGGAGGAAACTTCATTCCATATTTAGCATACATTGATGCAACTACTGTGCCATTTGAATATATGTAAAGACCGATTTTTTGGCACAATTCTAGTGGGCTCAAAATAAAAAAAATATATAATATTTACAGATTCTTAAAAAAAGTGCGCTTGGATTTTAGTATTGCGGCTGGTTTTGTTGCCTGCTTTTGTGATTTTGACAAACTGCACAATTTACGGTCAAATATGTGACGACTAGGCAAATATTTTAGGCCGTTTAAGGCTAACCTCAGACCTGCACGATACACTATTTTTGCGATATATATCTAATTTATTTATAGTTATCAACAAAAGTAGATTCGTTTTATTTTGCCAGTTAGCTTCATGGGCGGCATATTTTTTGTCAATTTCATCCTAATTGGCAAAATATTGTCCATTTGCAAATTGCGAGCAAAAAATTTGCATTTTGCGAATTATTCATTGCTGTCCATGGTTTTTTGACCGCCAACAGTATCCTAAACAATTGGCAGTTATGCTTTTTAGAGGTCAAGTTTTGGGACAAAATTCCGATACTATTATAGATTCTTATAGCCAAGGAGTTTTAAAACGCAATGCAACAAGGTCCCAAAACCATATCGGTGAGCGAGGCAGCCGACCTGTGCGCAGTTGGACGCACAACCGTTGGGTACTGGATTCGGTCCAAAAAGCTTACGGCCAATCGGCGCGGGAAAAAATATGAAATTCCGATTCAAAATTTGCTTTATTTTTTAAAGGCCAACGGTGAACAAATCCCTGCACAGCTTGAGACAGAAAATTTGAACGGTCCGGTTTTTAAAGCGTTTCAAAATTGCTGGGATTACTACCAGGATAATTCCCACGGCGCAAATTGCAATCAGTGTATTGTTTTCAAAAACGCGCTTAAGGTGTGCTTCAGTGCCCGTAACAATGGCAAGCTCAATTGTCGCCTGGAATGTGAAAAATGCAACTATTATCGGGAAGCGTATTATCCGCGGGTTCAGTTTATCTATCAGTTTGATTTAGCGGCGGCCATCGTCAAAGATCTCTATTTTTGGGCTGTAAATCCGGCAATGGCGGACCTTTGCGAATTTCCCGCTCAGCAGATGGTAGGCACGGGCATTGAAAGAATCATCCATCCCCGATCCCTGGAAAAGGTCATTTCGTTTGTTAAGCGCAAGGCTCTGGGAGATTCGACAACCCGATCTGAATGTTGCATCACCATTAAGAATCATCGTGTGGACGGGATGCAAACCAAATGTTCCGTCTTTTTACTAAAAGAACCACAGGGAGCCTTTCTGGTGATGGCGGCCCCTGATCAACATCATCACCCTGTGGCAAAGATGCCATCTTTTAGCACGCATTGAGCAAGGTGGATTCAATGAAATGGGGAATACAAAAAAAAGCAGCCACGGCCCTTGCACCGCAAGAATTGCCTGAAGGACTGGCCACACGTCAGGAAAAAAATGAGTTTTTTCTTCTTGCCATACAAGCGCTTTTAACGTTCATCAACGATTTTGCCCTCGATATTAAGGAACTCAAAAGCGACATTTTCAAACAAAAACTTGTTGAACTTGAAAACCTGTTTGAGCAGGACCAGAAAATGAAGAAAACGGCCTCAGCGTTTCGGAAACACCATAAACGCATTCGCCGCTTTGTTGATCGTCAAAACCAATACCTGGCTGAACGTGAAAAAGAGCTGAAAGATATCATTGACTTACTGGCCAAGGCCATGGTCACTTTAGATACCGTCAACCAGCAATATCATCAGAAGATCTACCGGCAAAGCGAAAAAATAGAAGGTTTTACGCGACTGGATGATATCAAGAGGCTCAAGCAAGCCCTGATCGATGAAGTTGACAATATTCGCAGAACCGTGCGTGCCAAGCAGGATCGTGACAGCAAGCAGCTTAAACATCTTTCAAGACAGGTCAACACCCTACACCATGAATTAAAAAAGGCCAAATTCGATTCGGTAACCGATGGGCTAACCGGGGTATTTAACCGCAAAGCGCTTGATCAGCATCTGGAAGGCCTGCTTGAACAAAACAAACAGACGCCAACCGAATTTGCGATTCTGATGATCGATATTGATGATTTTAAAGGCATTAATGACGTCTACGGGCATCCCACCGGCGATCGTGTTTTGCTGGCCCTGGCCCAGAAATGCCAGGGTCTGATCCGCAATGATGATTTCATCGCCCGTTACGGCGGTGAAGAATTTGTGATTATCCTGCCGAATGCGTCATTGGCCAATGCCATCAAAAAAGCCGAGCTAATTTGCAAGTCTGTTGCCGATACGCGCTATGCGTTGCACGACAACAAGGACGTCGAAATTCTGTCCATTACGGTTTCCATCGGTATTAGTGCCTATCAAAATGACGACACGGTCGAAACCATTATCGGCCGGGCTGACAAAGCCCTTTATGCTGCCAAAGACGCCGGGAAAAATCGGGTAGGGGCTCAAAATGAATTGATTTTTGAACAGGCCGTCAAATAGCCTGTAGACGCGTCAACAGGCAAAAATTACCGCTCCGAGGGTCTGATGTCAAAAACAGGTGGGGTTCTATTTTGTTTTTTTATCATAATTACAGCAACTTGAAAAATTATTAATCTTTGCAATTTCTTTGCATGTTTTTTGCATATTATTCGTTACACGACTCCCCTAATCGTTTTGTGCTCAACAACGGTTGATTGGAGATCCTAACCACCCAGAGATACAAGGATTGAAATCATGAAAATTGACGGCCACAACGACATCGCTTCCAGCGTTTTGACTGATAAAGCAACCCCAAAAGAATTGACCTCGGATTCCGAATTTAAGGATATTCTCAAAGCGTCTGTCGAACGCCCCCAACAGACCCCGGCACCCATTCAAACGCCGACCAATGCTAACCCTTTGGAGGCGATTCGATTCACACCGCTCTCGCCCGAGGCCCGAGAGACAACTGTCGAGCGCCTCGATAACCTGCTAAATTTACTCGATCAATATCGAGGCCAGCTGGCAGATCCCAAGGTGACCCTGCGACAGATTGAACCGCTCTTGAATACGATCGCCAAACAAAAAGAGCAGATGTCGGCGGTGCTGAATGTCATGCCCGACGGAGATGGTCTCAAGGATATTGTGCATCGCACTCTGATTACAACGTCCCTGGAGCTTATGAAATACAACAGGGGTGATTATATCCCGGTCGATTGATATCCCGGCGGTGAAGATGCATGCATTGTCGAGCCATCAAACCTCGTATTTAAATCAGATTGAGGCCTATGTTGCCCGGATGCCGAGTCTATCCGCAACCGCGACAAAGGTGCTCGAAACGTGCAACAATCCGCAAGCCTCGCCCAATGATCTGAATCGGTTAATTGCGCTGGATCCGGTGCTTGCCGGTCAGGTCCTGCGGTTGATCAACTCTGCCTATTATTCACTCAGCCAGCCAGTTTCTTCGCTAACCCGTGCCATTATCATGCTGGGCGTAAACACCGTCAAAAACCTGGTGTTAAGCTTTGCCCTCCTGCAGCAGTTCCCGATTACAAAACCATTCGGGAGCCTAACTTCGGTTTCATTTTGGGAACACTCGGTTGCTGTCGGTGTGATTGCCAAATGGCTTGCCGAATTTAAAGGAGTGAACCTGACAGACCAAGAGGACTATTTTGTCGGGGGTCTTTTGCACGATCTGGGTAAGATACCGCTCAATCAGAAGTTCACCGATGAAACCCATCAGGCCATGACACTGGCCAGACAACATCGCTGGTCAGCAGTTGATGCAGAAAGCGTCATCTTTGGCTTCGATCATAGTATGGTCGGTGGCCTGATTGCCCGCAGGTGGCGATTGAGCCCGGTCTTCGTCGATGTTCTCGCATACCACCACCGGCCCGCAGAATCTCCTGACAACAACCCTCAGCTGGTGTTTATAGTTGCATTGGCCGATCATTATGCCCGGTTGCTGGAAAACAATTCGGATGAGGACACACTGGCCAATGACGAAATGGCAGCACTTCTGATGGCGCGGGTCGGTCTGGATGCATCCACCTTGGCGTGCGCACGGGATGTGATCTCTGCTGAAATTGATCGCGCAAAAATCTTTTTGGAAATTTCTCAAAGGAAAACCGGTCATGATTGTTAAATTTTGGGGCGTGCGGGGATCCATTCCGACTCCGGGATGCGAAACCACCAAATACGGCGGCAACACGGTATGCATCGAAATGATTTTTGCTGATATACAAAGACGCATTATCGTGGATGCGGGTTCCGGTCTGCGCCTGCTGGGCGACCATCTGCTGGCCGAACATGCCGCCGGTGAAGGCCTCGATACGGATATTTTCTTAACCCACACCCACCTGGATCACATCATCGGATTTCCGTTTTTTGCTCCCATCTTCATGCCCAAAACCCGTCTGAGGATTTACGGCCCGGTAACATGCGAGACGGAATCCCTGGAAGCTGTCATCGGTGGGCAGTTGTCCTACCGCTATTTCCCGGTGCGCCAGCAAGAGCTGGCCGCTCAGATTGATTATATCAATCTGGCGGAGGGCCATTTTGACCTGGGAAATGATATTCGTTTATCAACCAAATATCTGAATCATCCGCTTTTATGTCTGGGGCTGAGGTTTGAATACGAAGGTCAGGTCTACTGTACCGCCTACGATACTGAACCCTTTCAAAATCTGTTTGTCACTGATCCTCAGGATCCGGCCTTTGATGCCCTTATGGCGCACCAGGGCGAGGTGGCTGCCAGAGAAGAAAATCAGCGGATGGCAGAATTTTTTGCCGGTGCGGACCTGCTCATTCATGATGCGCAATATACCCAACAGGAATATGAAGCATCCCGCAAAGGGTGGGGGCACTCAGCGATGGAGTCTGTGATTAATACGGCTCAACAATCTGGCGTCAGGACCCTGGCTCTTCTTCACCATGACCCCATGCGAACCGACGTCCAACTGGATGAATTGACACAATTGCTGTGCGATCGCAGACATACCGGGGATACCGACGTTTTTTTTGCCCGGGAGGGCATACAGGTCAACATTTAAAAGGCAGGTTAGCCGGCGGATCGGTTGTGCCGGTTGAGCCCGTCCAAAACCAGTGCGTTTAAACCGGCTTAACGGGCAAACGTGATTCAGAGGCCCAGCGGCAATCGATGGCGCAGTTGCTGTCTTTGTAATTCATAAATCAGGTCCGTTAAACGACTCTTTTCGTTATTGCTGATCTTACAGAACTCGAGACCCAACTCAAAACGGCCTTGCTGTGATCTGTTTTCGATGCGCTTTATTTCGAGAGCTTCAATGTGGATCGGCCGCTGCAAAATTTCTACCGGGAATACCAGGATGACATCTGCATACCGCTGGGCCACTGCAAGAGGTGTATTTTCAGGCATGTCGGCACGGGTTTGAACCCATGCAGCCAGCGAGCCGCCGATACTGAGGTTCACAACTTCCAGCTCAAGCCGTTTGCCATCTTTTGAAAAGTGAATACGTGTGCCTTTGGGAGCATCAATGCGAAAAAGTTCTCTGCGCTGCTGGCGTTCTAATTTTTGAGGTGCTTTCAGGTAGATGCGGTTGCCCACAATTTCGCCGCCAACCGTTGTAAAGGCATATTTGATCCGATCCGGTCCGCTAAATTCAAAGCGCATATGCCAGATATCCAAATCGGCAGCCGCTTTTTCAAATCCCTCCGGGATGTCAATAACCAGGTGGGGTGCGCTTTTATGATCCGCTACTTTGACAATCCGCGTCAGGTTCTCATATTCGCTATCAATGAGGCTCAGTTTGAGGCGGGTTTTGTGTGGAATAAGGGTGTCCAATAATGCGGTGATGGCAGTGCCTGTAATGATTTCAAGATTGGCCATAGCTCTTGTGGCATGCGCGTTTATAGTTTTGCGACACTGTCGGCATACGAGGGATCTTGCAACAGTTTTTTGGCAAAATCCAGGTATTTGCCCGTAATGGCGCGGACCGCCAGCTGCAGGGCATAAGGTTTAATCGGTTTTTCCAGTAGATAATTTACCCTCGAGGCCAAGCACATATTGACAACGTCGTCACTGGCATTTCCGCTGATGATAATCGCATCTTGATGGGCGGACGGATACTTTTTTTCAATCGCATCCAGAAAGTAGAATCCACTCAAACCGCCCAGAAATACATCGATTATAAATATGGCGACGCCAACTTCACGCTGCAGGCAATAATCGATGGCTTCGTCGGGGTTTGAAAAGGTGATGACGTTACCCCAGCTGTAAAAGGTTTCAACCAGTTCGCTGATGACATCGCAAATGCCTTTGTCATCATCAACGATAATGACGTCTAAACCATCCGACATGTTTCTTCCTCCCATCGTTGCTCAAATTTATACAGCTTGGCCTGGTTACAGGGTGGGGCATGCCCTGGTCGGTTTTTAAAATTCACCATCACCCTGGTGTTCCAGATTGTATTTTTCAATTTTCCGGTACACGGTGGAGACATTGACACCCAGTATTTTGGCTGCTTTGGGGCGGTTTCCACCCGTAACGCTCAACACTTTTTCAATGTGGCGCTTTTCGAGTTCCTCCAGCGTTAATAATTCCAGGGTTTTACGCCGCTCCGGGCCTTCATAGGGCAGCAGGTTTAGCGTAGCCGCCAGGGTCAGGGTGTTTGATTTTTCCAACAATACGGCGGCTGCAATTATGTTTTCCAATTCGCGCACATTTCCCAGGAAAGAATACTGAACCAGCCGTTGCTCCAGATCCGGCGAAAGTATACGGATATCTTTATCGTTTGCCCGGGCGTGCGTTTTGAGAAAATGCCGGGCAATCGGAAGAATATCTTTCTTTCGTTCCCTGAGTGGTGGCACGTTTATATTGTACATATTGATGCGATAATAAAGGTCGGCTCGAAATTTGCTTTTGAGGATTTCATCGTTGATATCTTTATTGGTGGCGGCAATGATGCGTACATCCACATTGCGAATTTCGGTGCTGCCCAGGCGATAGAGTTCACGCTCCTCTATGACACGCAATAGTTTGCCCTGTAAAGACGGATCCAATTCAGTGATTTCGTCTAAAAACAGAGTGCCGCCGTTGGCGGCTTCAAAAAATCCAATTTTTTCATTGCCGGCATCTGTATAGGCGCCCTTGGTATGCCCGAAAAATTCATCTTCAAAAATCGTTTTGCTGAACGAAGCCATGTTGACCGCGTAAAACGGCGCAGTGGAGCGAGTGCTCAAATTATGAATAACGCGCGCCAGCATTTCTTTGCCAGTGCCGGATTCACCGTTGATCACCACGCTGTAATCGGTGCCGGCAACGGCTTCTACCTGATGAAATACCAATGCCATGGCTTCATCTTCGGCAACAATACCCCTAAATGCCTCCGGGTTCTTCAGATTGGAAAATACCTTCTTGCTGCCAAACTGCGCCAGATCATGCTGAACATTGACCTTTTCAAGCGTGCGGTTGATCAGCGCGACCAGCTTATCACTGTTAAGCGGTTTGACCAAATAGTCTGAAGCCCCCAGGCTCATGGCTTGTACGGCAGATGCAACGTCATCGATGGCGCTGACAATCACACAGTCGATATCAGGAGCTTCGGCTTTGATGGACTGAAGAACCTCCATTCCCGTTAACTGCGGCATCATTAAATCCAGTAAAATCAACTGAAAATCATATTCGCGAACCAGATCCATGACCCGCTGGCTATCGGAAACCAGTGCGGGCTCCGGTAAACCCGAGCTGACCAGGGTCGCTTTAATGCTTAATAACAGACCTTCATCATCATCAACGACCAGGACCGGGCTTTTTTTTTGCGGAATTGATTCCATACATTAATAAAATAATTATATTATAAGCGTTTAGTGGCCATCTTACGCGAGGCTTGAATGCGGCCTGCTTTCGGGCTTGTGCGATCTTGGTATTTACTGAAATGCACGCATCGCAGAAATGAAAACAATACGAGGCACTGCCGATACCATTTATGTTAAATTGAAATCTGAAAACAGTCAATGGTTTTCTATCGAAGTGAACTGTAACTTATTAATATTACCTTATTTACTGATTATTTGCAAATTGCGACAGTCCCTGGTGTGGTATTCGTTATCTGTTATCCGTTATGGGTTTGGGGATCTTCGATTGTTAGATCAGGCGCCCATTTATTGCAATTGAATCACTCGCTAAGCATCAATCCAATTAGCAAACGACAAACACCCGATAACAAATAACCCGTAACCCATAACCCATAACGGTTCTTAGCTATCGGTGAAGATGCGCTCAATGGTGTCTTGCAGGCTTTGTTTCCAGGGCAGGGGATTGATTCCAAATTGAGCGTTTGTGCGGGTACAATCCAGAGCGGAATACAGCGGTCGTGGTGCCCGCGTGGGCCACTCTGCGGTTGAAATCGCTTCCAATTGCCGGATCCGCAGGGCCGTATAGCGGGTGGCCAGTTCGATAATTTTTTCTGCCAAACCATGCCAGGTCGTGATGCCAGCCCCGCAGTAATGGTATGTTCCCCATGCCATTTTTTTGGCAGTGCCAATTTTGCGGGCGATGATCAGCGTTGCTGTGGCAAGGTCGGCCGCACTGGTCGGTGAACCCAGCTGATCGGCCACAACTTTCAGTGCCTTTTTTTCGGCGGCCAGTTTCAGGATGGTTTTAACAAAATTATGGCCGTAAACACTGTACAGCCAGGATGTGCGCACAATGATGTGTTCCGGCAATGCGGATCGCACCGCGACTTCCCCCTTTGCCTTGCTGTGGCCATAGATGCCCAGCGGAGCAATCGGATCGCTTTCCCGGTAGGGACGATCGCTGGTGCCATCAAAAACATAATCGGTGGAAATATGAATGAGTGCATGTTGGTAATCGGCGCAAAATCGGGCCAGATAGGCCGGCCCGTCGCTATTAACGGCATAGGCCCGATCCGGTTCATCTTCAGCCCGGTCTACGTGGGTGTATGCGGCAGCGTTAATGACCACAGCCGGTGATAGGCGGGCTAAAACCTGCTTGAGACGGTTTTTCTGCGTAATATCGAGTTGTTGGCGATCAAACGGGTGTACCTCAAAATCAGTGCTTTTTGCCTGGCGAACCAGCTCGCGGCCCAGCTGTCCGTTTGCACCTGTAATCACGACCTTCATGGTGTCTTGAGCGGGTTGTAAAGTTTTTCGGTTGGAATCTCATCCAAAAACGGCAAAGCGGCATCCTTTTCAGAAACAATCGGATGCGGTATGGGCCAATCAATCGCCAGGGCCGGATCCGACCACAGAATTCCGCCTTCATCACCCGGGTCATAGAAGTCCGAACATTTGTAGAAAACACGGGCGTTCTTGCTGAGCACGCAAAATCCGTGGGCACAACCCGGTGGGATATACACCTGCCGTTTATTCTGCTCCGAGAGATGAACACTCACCCAGTGGCTGAAGGTCGGAGAGGTGCGGCGAATATCTACTGCTACATCAAATATTTCGCCACTGATCACCTGAACCAGTTTTGCCTGGGGACGGGTGACCTGAAAATGCAGCCCTCTGAGGGCGTTTTTGATCGAGTAAGACAAATTATCCTGCACGAAGACATCGGAAAGACCGGCGGATTTAAAGCGACGACCATGGTAGGTTTCCAGAAAATATCCGCGGTCGTCGGTAAAAACCTGGGGTTCGATAATGTGAACATCCTGAATTTCGGTTGATATAAGGTGCATCGTCACTCCGTCGGGTTCAAAGCCGGTCAACACGATATTGCGGGTTACCTTCTATCGACAGGTTCATATTACGCCATTTTTGCCGGGCACGCAATATTTGTGTGCTGCCGTGCCTGCCAATAGATCATTTAGTAGCCAGACCTTCATCGATTCTCTGCAGCATATCCACAATGTTTTTTCGCGCTTTCATGTCTTGCAGCCATTCGGGGGGTATGCCGTCAAGGCCCAGATGGGCACCCAGCACCATCCCCACGAGCAAACCCCGGCCGGCAGAGTCACCGCCTGCCATGCCATTTTCAATCAAGGCGGTCTTCAGATCGGTTTCATATTTAGCGATCAGATGGATGACGCTCGGAAAGGCAGCCTGGATTTCACACATCTGGCCAAAATCTGATATTGCCTGACGGCTGTTTTGTGCGGCACTTGCCAGGCCCATCTGGATCCATTCGCTCATGGATTCAGGATGTTGAATTTCCTTGAGGGTCTGCTCAATGGCTGCCGTCG
>CAZJHF010000127.1:0-10158 GCA_964545505.1 uncultured Desulfobacterales bacterium
CTATTTCTGCTTTCATTTGGGTGCGATTATCTTGTTATTCTGCAAATTATTGATCAATGCCTTGATCACATCATTGATCATCCGATCTGTTGAGTCCGGGCTCCATGTTCTTGATTTCGCGGACCAGATGAGTTTTTCCGTTTTTACCTCGTATAAATTTGTTTGCAATCGGACAGTGGTCGTTTCTGCTGAATAACCCGGATGGTTGGATCGGCTGTGATAAAAACCGTAAATGCCTCTTTGGACCGAATCGCCGCGTGTGTATACCTCTTTTTCTTCTTTGCCGATCAGGTGGGTGATGATAACAGCATCATTTTCATATTGATTGACAGCATTTAATATGTCCTCCTTTTTCAATTTCAAATCAGCAGGCATCGGTATGGCCTTTTCGCTTGAAATAGCGTCAACGCCAACCGATTTTAACTGGGCAACGAACCGCTCCTCAAAAAGTCGACGATTGCGCTCAATGCCGGTTATTGCGATTACAAGGATATCAGATACGGGCTTCCCCTTATATTCCTTGTCAATTTGCTTTTGGGTGATTTCGGTTCCGGTCCCAGCGCAAGCAACAATTAGAAAAGCAAAGAAAAACAGATAGCCAAACCATTTAACAGGATTTTGGTTCATCAAACGCCTCCTGATCGCAAAAGTGTCCTATTTCAAATATGAAAAGATTACATGCAACCTATCGCACATTTAAATCCGGTGTCAAACCGTAAGCTCCAATAATGGGGCTTTGAAAAGCTGTTGTGGAGATATATGCATATCGAGTTTTGAAGATATCGAAGTTTCCAGAAGACCTTCACAAAATATGCGTATTGGAAGTGGACAGAGGTACAGACTAACTGCAGCGTCTCAAAGACGACACTGGAGCTTAGAAGTAACAGTCAGTGGGTTCCGGGCAGGTTGATAACCAGAACGCAAAAGACCCGTTCAAAGTGATCTCGACTTTTTTTCCAAGCACTGTTATCAGGCGCTGCTTAAGTGTATCGACAGTCATTTCCGAACTCAGATTCGCTCGCAAAGCCGAACGGTGGTCTTTGTACAGTGATTCGAATGGCACGTTGACCCGCAGGTAAACCTGCATGAGATTGTCTTCCACCTCCACATCCACAATCTCCACGCTGTTATCTCCGATCCAGTCCTCAATGACCGTGATCGCGACCTTGCGATCGTGCAGGTCGCGGATATCATTTATCGTTCTTATGCTCAGCGGGACCGCTACCAGCGCAACAAAAAAAGCCGCCATGGTCATCCCAGCCGCAACTCGAAGGTGCAGTTTTAAGTCTTTGACCCTCGGCTTAAAGCCTGTAAGTAGCAGCACGCCGCCTGCCGTAAGGATAATTGCCAGCAGGTTCGTGGCATAGAGCACGAAGGCTTCCCAGGCCAATGCGTATTCTTGGAAATAGGCTAAAATCCCTGCGACGCAGAGCGGCGGAACCAGGGCGACGGAGATCGCGACCCCCGGCAATGCCGACAAGGTCTCCTTGCGTACAAGCATATAGGCAGCTGCAAGACCGGCACACAGTCCAACCAGGAGCTCAGGCATTTGGGGATTAGTGCGCGCCACGATTTCAGCGGGGATTACCATATTCGTAGGCACTCCAAAAAGGAAAAGTATAAGATATGCGAGTCCAAAAACAAATAACGTAGCAAAAAACAAACGCATTGCAACACGGCCGGCTCGGACGGGCCATCCCATGACGAGGCTCGCAGCGACTCCCAGGATGGGCGTCATCAAGGGCGAAAGCAACATGGCGCCGATCACCACCGCGGTAGAGTCCGTCACCAGGCCTAAAGTTGCGATAATGACTGCGAACGCAAGCAGTGAGTAGAACTGCTTCACGTAAGGTTTTCGCGCTTCTCCCTCAAAGAAAAGCTGGTTGAGGATTTCGCGGCGCTGTTCGTGGGACAGGCTTTTTCGCCCAAGGCCATGCATATTTGTCGCCAGTTGTCGCTCTTTTTGTTCGAGATCTGCCAGTTCGGCGTCTTCGGGAACACCTGCTCTTTTATTCTTACCATGTTTTGAATCCTTCATCATTCACCTCTCTGTGAACCTGCGCGCCGCCTCGATAGGGCTGATCGGTAAAAAGTGGCCGGCAAGAGCCGCCGTCAACGAAAAGATTTTCATTTGACATTCATCCTATTCATTTTGCCGATATCTTTTGATTGCTTGCCACAACCCTCAAATTGAATCTAGGTGTAATTCATATTAAATTCTTTAAAATTTTGCAAGAGGTCGGATTGGAGGTTTGTGCCCGAATACGAAATTCGGTGGATACATTTTTCTTTTGGATATCTAAATGATATCGCAAGTGTTGTTAGCGGAATAAGTTTTAATCAGCTTGATTTCTGCTGAAGTAAAACCTGGGATATCGATACGCAAAATGGTGATTTAAGATTGAAATGATCAGTCGCTGGTGATATGCGCATACGCGCTGTGATTGTGGATGGACTCAAAATTTTCGGCACTGACCGAAAACCAGGTGATGTTGTCATCTTCTTTGAGATTTTTAGCAATATCCCGTACGATATCTTCTACGAATTTGGGATTGGCAAAGGCCGTTTCGGTGACGCTTTTCTCATCCGCGCGCTTTAGCACCGAATAGACATCGGATGATGCGGCCGCCTCCACCAGTTCAATCATATCCTCCATCCAGATGAACTTTTTAAAACGCGTGGCCAGCTGAACTTCTCCGCGCTGGTTGTGGGCGCCTCTATCGCTGATTTCCAGTGAGCAGGGGCAAACAGAAGAAATCGGTACAATGACTTCTGAAACCAGGTCAATTTTGCCCTCGGGGTCACTGGTTCCGGTAATTCTGCAGGTGTAATCCATCAAACCGGGAGAGGAACTGACGGGCGCCTTCTTTTCGATAAAATAGGGAAAGGTGACTTCAATGTGGGCCGAAGCCGCATTGAGGTGTTTTTTCATATTGGTCAAAATTTCAGAAAATCTTTGCAGAGAAATCTCCGGCTGCAGGACATGAAGCATCTCGACAAACCGGCTCATATGGGTGCCCTTATACTCATGGGGCAAATCGACGTACATATTGATGGTGGCAACCGTGTGTTGTGTGCCGTCACGGCGGTCGCCCACTGTGATCGGATAGCGCAGGTTTTTAATACCCACTTTATCAATGGGGATGTTGCGGTAATCGCGCTGGTTTTGCGTATCTTTCATGTCACTTCAGAAGATAGTCATTTTTTATCCGGCTCATGGATCGGAATAGATTGCCTTTGATTTTCGGATTGCTGTCGTAAAGCTGCTTTAGCATCGTTTTAACTTCGCGACGCTTTGAATTGTTGGCTGATGGACATGGATTGACAAATTCGGGAAACTGCTGCTCCCGGGCAAAGTTTCTGATGAGATCCTCATCTGCATACGCCAACGGCCGGATGATCGTAAATCTTCCCTTGAACATGCTCTGGGACGGCACCATGGTGCTGATTTCGCCCGCATAGCACATGTTTAAAAAAAGCGTTTCGATAACGTCGTCTTTGTTATGTCCCAGTGCAAGTTTATTGCATTCCAGCTCGGCCGCAATTTCAAACAGACGTTTGCGGCGCAGGCGCGCACATAAAAAACAGGGATTTTCGCGATTGGTGGGGCTGTGACCGAGGACCCCATAATCGGTATGCTCCACCTTCAAGCTGTAACCGCCATTCGCGCTATATGCTTCAAGCGCCTTGCTGAATCCGCCTGCAAAACCCGGATCGATGTGCACCGGAAATAAATCAAAATGGATGGGGATGCGCCGCAAACGCTCGGCCAGCATCCACATCATCGTCAAACTATCAGCCCCGCCGGATATTCCGACAACAATGCGATCACCGTCCTGCAACATGTCATAGCGGTGGACGGCTTTGCCGACAGAGCGATTTAACGCTTTATATGTAGTGCTGCCCTTTGACAAATGGTTTTAGGTTTTGGATTCCTCTGTTTCGTCGGTATCAACCGGCACAAGTTTCCCGGCGGCCGCTTCCCGTAGGGCAACGACAATATCTTCATTTTTGGGAGAACTGACCAGGTAATCAGATCCTTCGCGAATCTGCCGGACGCGTTGAGAGACGATGTTGACCAATAAAAATCTGTTGCTTACTCTCCTGAGACAATCTTCTATCGTGATTCGTGCCACAAAGACAACCTCCATAAGGTTATTGATATAGGTTTAATTGATAAAACGATTTAGCTTGTTATAAAATTCATGTTTCATTTAACCTGACTATTGCTACATTCGAAACTGCAATAAATAGCTAAATTGAGCGATTGTCGAGGTTGCCGCAGCTACACGGCAGATGGCGTCCCGCTATAGTGTACTATGCGGGACGGCATCTAACACAGTAGATGCGGTAAGATCGGCAATCCCGAAGGGTTTCAAATAAAAAAATCAAAATAGATAGAATTCCTTTGAGTGATTTACCATTTTTTTTATTTGAAACGCTCATTTTAGTTTAAAGGATTTCGACAAGCTCATAGGTACGCCTGCCGCCGGGCACTTGAAGCGAGAGTTCATCACCCGGCTTGCGACCGATAATTGCCTTGCCCAGCGGTGATGACACGGATATGCGTCCATTTCCAATATCGGACTCATCCGGACCCACCAGTTGATAGCTGACATCTTCACCGGTTTCAATGTTTTCAAGAACAACTTTGCAACCGAACACGGCCCGATCCTTGGGCAATTTATCGGTTTCAATAATATCAATATTGGCCAGCTTGAATTCCAGTTCACCGATGCGCCCTTCAAGGAAGCCCTGACGATCTTTGGCAGCCGCATATTCGGCATTTTCACTCAAATCGCCGTGAGCCCTTGCTTCTTCAATCGCTTTTATGTTTTGCGGGCGCTCAATCTTTTTCAGTGTTGCGAGTTCTTTTTTTAGGGCCTCAAAACCTTGTTTTGTAACGGGGATTCGCTCCAATGTGATACTCCAGGATGAATTGAGTGTTTGGCGCTCAATTCGTTGTTATTTGTTATGGGTTGTTTAGATTCTTGAAACTTTGAATTCCAATATTTCTCAATTTTTTAATTTTTATAGGTATTCTTTGGCCAGTATCTGAGCAATCTGCACTGTGTTGGTGGCCGCACCTTTTCTGATGTTGTCGGCAACGATCCACATATTGATGCCATTGGCAATCGACTCATCCTGACGAATCCGTCCGACCAGTGTCAAATCCTGTCCGGCCGCATCGGTTGCCAGCGGATACACGTTATTAGCGGGATCATCCATCACTTTGATCCCCGCAGTATTTTCCAGCAGCGCTTTGACTTCTTCTGCCGATACCGGTTCTTGGGTCTCAATGTTAACGGATTCAGAATGGCCGTAAAAAACCGGCACCCGAACTGTTGTGGCCGTAACAGCGATACTGTCATCCTCCATTATTTTGCGGGTCTCATTGACCATTTTCATTTCTTCTTTTGTATACCCGTTATCCATAAATTTGTCGATATGGGGTATACAATTAAAGGCGATGCGGTGCGGGTAAACACTGTTTTCGTAATCAAGAAAGTTCAGTATCGCGCGGGTCTGGTCAAAGAGCTCATCGATGGCCTTTTTGCCGGTTCCGGATACGGCCTGATAAGTTGAGACGACGATGCGCTTGATGCCGAATTTTTGGTGAATCGGATGCAGGGCAACAACCATCTGGATCGTCGAGCAATTCGGATTGGCAATGATGCCCTTTTGGGTATACCGGCCAATGGCGTGGGGATTGACCTCGGGCACCACCAGCGGGACCTGCGGGTCCATCCGCCAGGCGCTTGAATTATCAACAACCACACAACCGTCTTTGAAAGCATGGGGTGCATACGTTTCGCTGGTGCCGCCACCGGCTGAGAAAAGCGCAATGTCGATCCCCTTGAAAGAATCCTTTTTCAACTCCTGGACATCAATCAAATCACCTTTGAATTTAAGCTGGCGACCGACGGAACGTTTGGAAGCCAAAAAGACAACGGAACGAATTGGAAAATCCATTTCTTCAAGACATTGGATCATCTGATTGCCCACTGCACCGGTGGCGCCGGCCACTGCAATGTTTAATTTTTTTTGAGCCATACCCTGCTCCCTCCGAATCATAAAATTTAGACCCTATACGGCAAGGACATCTAGCGCCGGTCTTGTTTTTTGATATAATCGACGACCCGGTCGCCAATCTCACTGGTTGAATATCCCATCTGCCCGGCCGCCACATCTTGAATGTCGTTTTTCAAAACCTGAGCGACGCCGGCTTCAACACTCAAGGCGGCCTTTTTTTCGCCGATGGTGTCGAGCATCAATTGCACGGCCAAAATGGCAGCAATCGGGTTTATTTTCTGTTGGCTGGTGTACTTGGGGGCTGAACCGCCGATGGGTTCAAACATGGAAACCCCGGCCGGATTGATATTGGCGCCGGCGGCGATACCCATGCCGCCCTGAATCATGGCGCCCAGATCGGTAATAATATCACCGAACATATTGTCGGTCACAATCACATCGAACCATTCCGGATTTTTAACCAGCCACATGCAAAGCGCGTCAACATGGGCATAATCGGCTTCAATATCCGGATATTCTTCGGCAACCTCGTAAAACGTCCGTTCCCAGAGATCAAAAGCATAGGTCAGTACATTGGTTTTTCCGCAAAGCGTTAGCTTACGGGATTGGTTGCGAGTTTTGCAAAATTCAAAAGCATAGCGAATGCAGCGTTCCACGCCGCTGCGGGTATTAATCGATTCCTGGATGGCGACCTCATCCGCAGTGCCGCGCTTGAGAAATCCACCCGCACCGGCATAAAGACCTTCGGTATTTTCACGAACCACAACAAAGTCGATATGCTCAGGAAGCTTGTCTTTGATGGGTGTGTAAACACCCTCATAAAGCTTAACCGGTCGCAGGTTGATATATTGATCCAGTGCAAACCGCGATTTCAGCAAGATGCCCTTCTCCAGTATTCCGGGTTTGACATCCGGATGCCCGATGGCGCCCAAAAAAATGGCATCCTTTGTTTTGAGCGATTCAAGCAGTTCGTCGGAAATCGTTTCACCGGTGGCCAGATAGTGTTCACCGCCGATGTCGTAGCTTTTGATGTGGCAGGCAAATTCATACAAAGTGGCCACTGATTCAAGGATCTTCAGTCCTTCTGCAACCACTTCCGGTCCGGTTCCATCACCCGGTATAACCGCAATGTCGTAAGTTTTTTTCATGCTCTCTTTTCCGTTTTGCAGACGCTGCAATGTATTACAAAAAAACCGCCGATTCGCAAACGTATAGCTGGAATCCGGCGATCGTTTACCGATGAACCCGATGTTTACCACGCAAACGATGACATTTTTATTCCAAAACCATTACGCATGTCATCAGGTTGCTGGTTCAACCGGGTCTAGCCAAATTGACCAATAAGCGACGTTCCCGCCTTAACTTTATCTCCGACGGCTACCGTAATTTCGGCATCATCCGGCAGGTAAACATCGAGCCGTGAACCAAAGCAGATCAGTCCGTAGCGCTGTCCTTTCGTCAGGTCCATGCCGGGCTGAACATAACAGATAATTCTTCTGGCAATCAACCCGGCAACCTGAACAACACATATTGTTTTGTTATCCGGGGTTTGCAGATAAACAGCGTTATGTTCATTTTGTAAGGAAGCCTTATCCAGGTTCGCCGCAAAGAACTTGCCGGGATGATGACTGACCTTTTGCACCACGCCGTCAAAGGGGATCCGATTCACGTGCACGTTGAAAACGGACATAAAAATGCTGATCTTTTTGCAGCGGCCGTTTATAAAAGCGGAGCCTTCTATGGTTTCCGCTACAATGACTTTGCCGTCTGCCGGCGCAACGATCCCTCCCGATTGATTGGGAATCACCCGATCCGGATCCCTGAAAAAACCGCAGAAGCTAAAGGCAACCACGACGCCCAGTAACGCCAGAACAGTCATCCCCAGCAGCGCAAAAATTAAAGTGACAAATGCCGCCGCCAGAATAAGCGGAAAGCCGGCTTTTGCCACCGGAAAGGCTGTCTGAACGCTTGGCTCAGGCCATGAATATTTCTTCATGCAATCGCTATCCCATAATCTTGGTTACCCCATTCACGGCCGCAGCGCCTGCGTGCGCGAATACAAAAGCTGAACCATACCAATATCAGTATGAATTGTCAATGATTACCATGAGATGATCGGTATCAAAACCGAATTGGGCGGCAGCACCGGGGATCCCCGAAAAAAACCAGCAATATGTCTTGGCAGAAATCACTTCGGACCCTGCAATCCGGTGCGCGGAACATTGATTATTGGCCTTCTTTTGGTGTAACTCGACCCGTCATGTTCGCATTTTCATGCGGGGTTGGGTGAACACGGGTCTTGGGCTGCAACGCTGAGTTCCGCATCCGATTTTCGAATGTAGAACGGCGCCAAGTCAGCAGCCCTGACGGTTTCGTTGATCTTAAATCTTTTTAAACTTAAAAACCCAACACTTGACGCCCGGATAACATTCTGGTCATTGGGAACAAAATAGGCTTTATCCCCCAGCGCATCCTGAATTTTGTCGTGATACAACCGGGCGCCAGACCCGATAAACATGCAGGGCTGCTTGATGTCACCAACAAATACTTCCGGCTTGGCTGCACATGCTGCTGATTGCTGAATCAGACGATCCTTACTGTAACGGTAAGTTGCCCCGTAGACCTCTGCTTTGCGGGCATCCAGCAGGGGACAAATCAAACGGGTGCGCGCGCTGCATTGCCAGGCAAGTGTTTCAAGACTTGATACGCCGACAACCGGTTTATCAGCGGCTGATGCCAGACCTTTGATGGTGGCTATTCCGATCCGCAAACCGGTAAACGAGCCGGGTCCGATCGTAACCGCAAAACCGTCTATATCACCGGTGCGACAATCTGCCGATTTTAAAACCGAATCAATTGAGGTCATCAAATGTTTTGAATGCGTTTGCTTTTTTCGAGTTGTCAATTCAGCGCATACTGCCAAATCGTCAATTACGGCAACGCTGCAGCTGACTGTCGCTGTGTCGACGGCAAGAACCTTCATAATGCTTATCAATTTCAGGGTGATTTATTGGCGTTTGGTTCCGGATCGCTTTGACCGCGTTTTTGGCCTGGGCTCAATAATGGCCCGGGCTAAAACTTCCGACATATGCTTGACCGGCACAAACTCAATCTTGCGCTTCAGATGCCGCGGAAACTCGACCAGATCTTTTTTATTTCTTTCGGGAATGATGACTGTCCGAATGCCCGCCCGTATTGCCCCAAGGGCCTTTTCTTTCAATCCGCCAATCGGAAGGACACGGCCCCGCAGTGTTATTTCACCGGTCATGGCCACATCATTTCGAACAGACTTTTGGGTAAAAGCCGAGATCAAGGCCGTTGCCATGGCAATCCCAGCCGAGGGGCCGTCTTTGGGAATAGCGCCTGCCGGTACATGGATATGAATATCAGCATTTTCAAAATCTTTACCTTTTACACCCCAGGAAGTCAAATTGGCCCGGGCATAACTGACCGCCGCCCGGGCGGACTCCTGCATGATGTCGCCCAGTTGGCCGGTCACAATTAAATCCCCTTTCCCGCCGATCAGCGACGCTTCGACATAAAGCAATTCACCGCCGGCCTGGGTCCAGGCCAGGCCCGTGGACAGACCCACCTGGTTTTCTTCCTTATCCATGTCCGGACCATATTTTGGCAACCCCAGGTACTTGTGCAGGTTGCCCCGCGTCACAGAAAAAGGTCCTTTTTTGCGTTCAGCGATTTTGCGCGCAACTTTGCGGCAGATGGCCGCAATCTCTCTTTCAAGATTTCGCAAACCCGCCTCAGAAGTATACTCGGCGATCATCTGCTGCAAAGCGGCGCTACTGATCGTTACAGAGTGGGTTTTGAGTCCATTTTCTGTGACCTGGCGGGGGATCAGGTATTTTTGCGCAATGACCATTTTTTCTTCTTCGGTATAGCCTGAAAGCGAAATGACTTCCATGCGATCCAGCAATGCCGACGGAATCGTATCGGTCAGGTTGGCAGTCAGAATAAACATGACCCTGGATAAATCAAACGGAATATTTAAAAAATGATCGCTGAAGGCAGCATTTTGCTCCGGGTCTAATGCCTCCAGCAGGGCGGCAGACGGATCTCCGCGGAAATCGGAACCCAGTTTATCTATTTCATCCATCATAAAGACCGGGT
>CAZJHF010000128.1:0-10138 GCA_964545505.1 uncultured Desulfobacterales bacterium
ACCGGAATGCCGGCCACCATCCAGACGACTTGAGTTGCGCATCCGGCAACCGCTTGATTCACCCAGCCTGTAATGTCTCGAAATTGTCTGGCCAGCTGATTTTCGGGAACAATGCCGGCTCCGACCTCGTTGGAAACCACAATGAGTGGGCACCCTGTTTGTGCGAGGGCATCTGTTAGCTGAGAAACGATTTGCTCCCATTTGATTTCATCACTGGTTTTCATCAACAGATTGCTGACCCACAACGTCAGGCAGTCGATGAGCATCACATCGGCATTCGGGCTGTGCTCCAATATGACCTCCGGCAGATAGAGCGGCTCTTCAATGGTCGTCCAGTGTTGACCACGCTCCTTTTGATGCCGGGCAACCCGCAGTGCCATTTCGTCATCCTGTGGCCGACAGGTGGCAACAAAAATTTTTTTGACTCCGGTTATCTTTTCGGCTGTTTGCAAGGCATATGTGCTTTTGCCGCTTCTGCAGCCGCCGATCACGAGTACTATCTCTTTAAAAGTTTCAGTTCCCATTATGATTTTAAGATACTATTTCAGGCTATTTACAATAAATTACCCTAATTAAGGTTTCAGGTGTCGGGTGTCAGGGTCGGTTAGAAGGGCTGACACCTGGCACCTGAACACTGACACCAATGATCTTTGCTATTCCCTATTTGCTATCAGTTTCATTATACGTTCTACATTGACATACTCCTGAAAATGCTCGGCCAGCAGATCATATTGCCGGTTGCGGGCTTCGATGCCCCCGATTTCGGGAACATCGATACCGTTTAAGCCGATATGGCCGAGCCATGATTTTAATACGACCGGGTTGTCAAACAGTCCGTGAATATAGGTGCCCATCATTTTTGTATCTGCCGATATACACCCATCCTCGTCCTGGCAGGGGTCCTGGTTGCGCGTACGAATTTGAAACAGCGGGTTTTCGCCCTTGCGGGTGGTCTGCCCCATATGAATTTCGTATCCAATTCCCGCCTGGCCTTTCCAGGAAAATTGCGTCAAAGTGGTTGTCTTGGGTGCCTGCAAGACCGTTTCGATAGGTAGCAAACCCAATCCGTCGCTGATGCCGGGTCGGCCCTCCAGCCCCTGAGGATCTTCAATTGTCTTGCCCATCATCTGATATCCGCCGCAAATTCCCAGGACATGGCCGCCGGAACTGACATAATCGGAAAGCGCCTGGATCCAGCCGGAAGTATGGATCCAATTTAGATCAAAACGGGTGTTTTTAGAACCGGGCAGAATGACGGCTTTAAAATCAGTCAGGGCCTGAACTTTTTCAAGGAAGTACAAATCCAGCCGATCTAACGCCAGCAGCGGATCAAAATCGGTAAAATTGGAGATATGCGGCAAACGGATGACCGCCACCGTAGGATTTTGACTGTTTTTGATGTCCACATTTTTGGGATTTTCAATGACCACCGAATCTTCGGATTCAATCTGGATATGGCTGTACCAGGGTAACACGCCGAAAATCGGCTTTCCCGTTTTTTTCTCGATCCAGCGCACACCGTCTTTAAAAAGTTCGATATCGCCCCGGAACCGGTTGATGATAAATCCGCTCACCTGTGCGCGTTGCTGTTGCTCCAGGCATTCAAGGGTGCCGATGATCTGGGCAAATACGCCGCCGCGATCAATGTCGGCCACAAGCAAAATCGGCGCATCCGCAAAGGCGGCCATCCGAAAATTGACCATATCATGCGACATCAGGTTCACTTCCGCACAGGAGCCCGCTCCCTCCAGAATAATCAGCTCATATTGTTGACGTAATCGATCCAGCGCGTTGCCGGCTTCTCTAAAAAGCCGCTCATTATCATCATAACCGTCCGCGGTCTTGCCGGTTTCAAGGGCTGTCCCCATTAACACGACCTGGGCACCGATTCCGGCGGTGGGTTTGAGCAGGACCGGATTCATGTCCACATGGGGAGGGATACGAGCGGCTTCGGCCTGTACGATCTGCGCCCGGCCCATTTCAAGCCCTTCGGGTGTGACCCCCGAGTTGTTGGACATATTCTGCGCTTTAAAAGGCGCAACCCGGGTGCCCCGGCTTGAAAATATTCGGCACAGGGCGGTTGAAATGACACTTTTGCCGACCTCGGATCCGGTTCCAAGGACTGCAATACAGGGTGCCTTTATCTGATTTTTATTTTTTGATGTCACGGTTTGGTCGGACTCCAATATATCAACCGAATTCAGGCGCCGGGTTTTTATTTTAATCGAAAACGAACGGGTACTCTGACCCACATTTTTTTCTTGATGCCCCCTTCGGTTCCCGACTCGAACAGCCAATTTCTGACAGACGCCAGGGCAGTGCGATCTAAAATGGGATAACCGCTCGATTCGAGCACCGTTAAATCATCCACCCGGCCGGTTTCATCCACCAGCACTTTCAGCATGACGATGCCTTCATATCCCATGCGTCGGGCCTTTCGCGGATATGCCGGCGGCGGATTTTGCTTGAACAATGGCCTGGCTAATCTGATGGCCGCTGCAGACAAGCGATTGTCGCTTTGCTCTGTGGACAAGTCGGCTGCGGAGGTCATGGATTCCGAAAACCCGTCGGGCATCCGGTGGGTTTTCTTAATCATGACCGTATCTGCCGGAAGCAGATCATGGCCGGTTGGATGGGTCGGACTTACCGGACTGAATGGTTTAGCATGCACAGCAGGGGAAGTTACATCTTTATCGATTGATTCCCCCCGGGCGGTTTCTCTGGCTTTAACGGACGCGAATTCACGGGTCAATGCTTTCAGGTTCTTTTTGTGGCCAGGCTTTTTGGGGATCCGGGCCGGAGACTGTTTTTTGTTTTGAGCGCTATTTTCAAGCCGCGCGGCGGCGGGGTTGTTGACGGTCCTTTCGGTGGGCTTTTGCCGAAGTTCCGGCTGTAAATGGTTTTCAGGCTGTTTTTTTGAGACCGCGGCCGGCCCCTTGTGGTTCTGGAATGTATCGGCTGACAATGTAATCGATAAAGACCTGGATGCCGGCGCCAGTTTGGGAGAAAGCATCAGCCAGCTAAAGTCGCTGCTTAAAATGATGGCATGAAGTGCCAGCGCACATATGATGGCGGGCAGCAGACGTTTCACATCGATTCCTCTAAGTCGGCCTGCAGGGATATGCGACTCAATCCTGCCTGGCGAATTTTATCAAGGACCTTATAGATCATCTGGTAGGGCAAAGCGCGGTCTGCAAAAATCAGCACACCGGAGTCACGGGATTCGCCGGCTCTGGCTCGCAGCACCCGGGTTAGATCCGCCAGGGCAACGGGCTCTTTGTTAACGTAAATGGTTTCATCCGCCCTGACGGTGACCGACAGCGTCAATTTCTTATCGATTTCGGCTGTGGTCGAAAACGGCAATTCAACCGGCAATCCCCGATGAACCGCCATGGACAGCATGGCGTAGATAAAAAATACCAATAACAGAAAAACGATATCTATCAAAGGCAGCATTTCGATGCGCACCTTTTTCTGAACGGGTAACTCGATCTTCATGGTGTGCCTCCGTCCAATGCTAGCATTCGCTTTGGGTCAGCTTTTCGTACACAATTTCCAGGCTGGTGGCGTATTTTTCAATTTGCACGGCCGCATTTTCCACACGCGCATTAAAATAGTTGTAGGGAAATACCGATAAAATGGCGATTCCCAGACCGGCCGCCGTGGTGATCAACGCCTGGGCGATACCGATCGTTACTTCCTGCGGATGCTCGATGCCGGCCGAGCCTAAAGCCTCGAAGGATGAAATAATACCCAGAACCGTTCCGAATATTCCCAGCAGCGGGGCCACGGTGATCATCGTATCCAAAACACCCATAAAACGCCGCATATGTTTAATTTCATCAGCGGCCGCAGCCTCCATGGCCTTGATCATCGAAAATTCTCTGTGCAGGATGCCGCTGACTAAAATTTTTATTATATAATCCCTGGCATGAGCGGTCTTATTCTTGATGGACTCCCATTCTCCCTGACGTGAGAGTTCTAAGACTTCATCAACCAATGCAGGCTGGCTTTTAAGACCAAGCCTGAACCAGAAAATAGTTCGCTCGATGACCACGCTCAACGCGATAATCGAACAGAACAGCAGCGGATACATGACAGGGCCGCCTTTATCGAAAATATGCCACATCGTTTCTACTCCCTGTTGTGCTTGGTTTCAATGGGGGCGTTATCCCCTGTTTACAGCTTAAATGCCAGTCCGACGCGAAAACTGGGGTCCGGCGGGCTGAAACCAAATGCTTCTTCATACTTTTCGTCAAAAAGGTTTTGAACCTTGCCGAAGATTTTTAATTCTTTGATATACGGGTGATTCAGATTAAATGTATAGGAGGTCGCCAGGTCGACAATGAAATATTCATCCAGTGTTACACGATTCGCCGGAAAAGTCCTAAAATCGAGATCGTCGCGTATTCCCACATAAAGGCCGTCGAACCGGATCTGAAAGCCCTTCCAGGCCCAGGTGACAAAGCCGGATGCCGTGTGTTTGGGCCGGCGTAACAGCTCTTTGCCCTCCTCAAAAGGCGAACTGGGACCCCCAACGCCGCCGTCATCGGTAACCTCTGTATCCAGATAGGTGTAGTTGCCGCCGAATGTGAAACCATAGCCGGGTTTGCAAAATGCCATCAGCTCGATACCGCTGCTTTCGGCTCCCTGAATGTTTTCAAAATCCGGTAGCGGGTCCGGCCGGTTAATAAATGTAATCAGATCATCAAATTTCTGATCAAAATAAGTTGCCCCCAAAACGATTTTGTTTTCCCACAGCACCTGATCGACACCCACCTCCCAGGAATAAGATTTTTCAGGGTCCAGATCAGGGTTGCCGGTGGCAAATCCCTGGGCGAACTGCTCGGTGAACGTGGGCGTTTTAAAACCCTTACCGGCAGCGCCCCGCAAATTCGTGCCGGTTTGCGTTAACTCGTAAGCGATCGAACCGCGCGGCACAAATTCATTGCCAAACTCGCTGTTATCTTCATAACGCGCCCCGGCGGTCAAATGCAAACGATTAAACAAAGACAGTTGCTCCTGCACATACAACCCCAGATTGTTGCGATCTTTATTTAAATCACTTGTTGATTCGAATCCCATAAATTCGGATAGGGTTTGTTGATCATAGTCTTCATCCAGGTATTCAAATCCGGCCGTAAAGGTCGAGCGAATCTTTTCAGTTGATGGGTAGCGAATATTAAAATGATAATCAATGGAGGCGCGGGTCTCCTTGGTGTCAGAGAAAAACGAGCCAAAGGGGTCTGCCGGTGGATCTTCAGGGTCATTAAACTCTTTTTTGTTATAATGATAGCCAAACAGCGCGACATGCTCCAGCCAGGGCTTCATCTGGTATTGACCTTTTATGCCGTTGACCCAGTCTTTGTTTTTCAGATCCTGATTGGGATCCAGCGGGGA
The DNA here is from genome assembly GCA_964545505.1 of uncultured Desulfobacterales bacterium. Taxonomy (GTDB): domain Bacteria; phylum Desulfobacterota; class Desulfobacteria; order Desulfobacterales; family JAHEIW01; genus JAHEIW01. The sequence continues at coordinate 5,401 of CAZJHF010000128.1, forward strand.
GAAGCGGTCACCGGCATCCTCAGTTGGAAACTTTAATTTTGACTGCTCGTAACGCCCGGTGAATGTCAGATCAAAATTGTCGACAGGATACACATCCACGCGGCCGCTGAAGGTATTATTCCAGTAATCTTGGTTGACAGGCAGGTAGCCGTTGTCATCAACCCGGGCATACCCCAGGTTGGCCCCGATCCATTCATTCCCGCCGCTAAAACCGACACTCTGCTCGCCGATGTAATTGTGATCACCTTTCAAATAAGCCCCATTAGCCGTGGAAGCGCGCAAGGAGGGCTTACCCTCACCGGGCGCGGTAATAAAATTGATCACGCCACTGATGGCATCCGATCCGTACAGGGCACTCTGTGGCCCGCGCACAATCTCAATCCGTTCAAAATTTTCAGTCAGTAATGAGCCAAAATTAAAGGCGCCGCCACCCAGATTGACACTGACGCCATCGATCAAAACTTTGGTGAAATTATCCTCACCACCGCGCAGATAAAGGGATGTTGTGCCACCACGGCCGCCGCTGCGGGCGAGGTTAATACCCGCAACCGTTCGTAAAGCATCCAGCACATCGACAGCCTGGCGCTCTTTTATTGTTTCTTCTGTAATTACCGTTACGGAAACACCCAGATCTTTTACAGGGGTCTCGGTCCGGGTGGCGGTTACCACGGTTTCGTCCATTATGGGGACGGCATCTTTTTTTTCAGAATCTGCCATGGCCGGATTCGACGCAATCACGCCCCATAAAAAGCCGAACAGAAGACTGCGGGCATACCGCTTCATTCATTTTTCTCCTTCTGTCTTAAAGATTCATCGTTTGGCGGCTGTCAGGCGATTTACGATTTCAAAAATTTGCGCGGCACCAGCGTAACGCGCGGCAAATTCCCCAACGGGCTGTTATCGACCAGCAGCTTACAATTATATGTTTCTTCCAGCGTTTCGAAGTTCAAGACTGCATGGGGCGGGCCCATGCGTACAATTTCACCTGCTTTGAGCAACAGCAACTGATCTCCATACATAGCCGCCAGGTTTACGTCATGTGAGACCATGACGACGGTCACTCCTTTTTCGATTTTGAGCTTTTCCATCAGATCCATTATGCGTATCTGATGGGACAAATCCAGTGATGCTGTGGGTTCATCCAGCAAGATGACCTGAGGCTGCTGGCAGAGTGCCCGAGCAATTAATACCCGCTGTTGCTCTCCGCCGCTGAGCTGGTCCAATTTTCTGCGGGCCAGATGCGAAACCTCCGTAAACGTCATGGCCTGCTGTGCAATCTCCAGATCGTTTTGAGCGGCAAGCCCCAGCACTTTCTGGTGGGGGGCCCGTCCCAGCAAAACCGTTTCCTCGACTGTGAACGGAAAACCGACCGGCAACCCCTGGGGGACATAAGCCGAAACTTGTGCCAATCTTTTTTGCGAGTAGTCTTCAAGCGGCGACTGCAGTATTTCAATTTGACCCGACTGAATCTTTGCAATGCCGATCATTAATTTGATCAATGTGGTCTTTCCGGCCCCATTCGGTCCAATGACGATAAACATCTCGCCCTGTGATACCGAAAAAGAAAGGTCCCGCAGAACAAACTGACTGCCGTAAGCATAGTTTAAATTTTCAACAGATAAAGCAGGTTTCATTTTCGCGATTTCTTTAAAAGAATGATAAAAAGCGGCGCGCCGATCAGGGCCGTGATCACACCGGCCGGCATCTCGCCCTGTTGCGGCAGGGTCCTGGCCAATAGATCACACAGTACCAGATAGGCCCCCCCGCCAAACAGACTCGCCGGGACCAACAAGCGATGATCCGGGCCCAAAACGAGTCTTAATAAATGGGGGATGACCAGCCCGACAAATCCCACCAGGCCGCTGAAGCTGACGGTTGCGCTGACCATAAAAGAGGTCACCACCAGCAAGACAAGGGTTACGGCCTTTATGTTGATTCCCATGGTCAGGGCCATATCTTTGCCCATCATGAGCAAGTTCATGGCATGTGAAAACACAAAAACAATAGCAAAACAGGGAATCAGAATGGCCCCCAGGATGACCACCTGCGGAAGGTCGGAAGCGGATAAATCCCCCATTAACCAGAAAATGATGTTGTGCAGTCGGGCGTCCTGGGTGATGGAAATCAAAAACATGATAATGGCCGAGCAAAAGGCATTGACCATTACGCCGGACAACAGCAGCGCGTCTTTTCTTAAGATTGATTTTCCGGTCGACATGATCAGTATCAGCGCCAGGGTGCCCAAACTTCCCAGAAAAGATGTGAAGCATATTCCCGGAAATCGCGATAAACCCAGCAATATACCGATGATGGCGCCGATGGCCGAGCCCCCGGAAACCCCCAATATAAACGGCTCTGCCAGCGGATTTCGCAGCAGTGCTTGAAATACGAGGCCCCCCAGAGAAAGCGTGGCGCCCACAATCGTTGCCAATAAAACGCGCGGCAACCGTATGCGCCAAACGATGCTGTATAAGACCGGATCTGATTCCCGGGTGGAGAAAAGGGCCGACAGGGCCGATCGCAGCCCGCTCTGGGTGGGGCCAATGGAAAGTCCCAGTATGAAGGCGGTCAGCAGAACCCCCAGTAAAATAAGCGAGATCCATAAGAGTCGGGTAATATTATGCTCTAAATTTAAATTCACGAACCATCCTCAAATAGCTCTGGATGAAGCAAGCGGGTCAATATTTCAAGAGCGTCCAACAAGCGCGGCGAGGGACGATCAAACACGTCCGAGTCTACGGTGTAAATACGTTTAGGCAACCCGGCCGGCATGTCCGTTAAGCGACGCCAATCTGCTTTGGCTTTTTCAAATGCTCCCGATCGACTCATGGATGTAATGATGAGAACATCGGGCGCCAGCGCCAATACCTTCTCGCGGCTAAAATGCGGATACGCTTTTGTACCTGCGGCAACGTTGATCCCGCCGGCCCGAACAATGAGCTCGTGTATAAAGGTATTCGTACCGGCCGATATGATCGGAGAAATCCCGATCTGAATAAATACGCGCGGCCGGTGATCTATACCTGCAACGAGGGCATCCACCCGCTGAATACGGCTGCGCATCGACTGCACCAATGTGTTTGCCTTTTCAGATGCATTGAGGATATCGCCAACGCTTTGAATGGTCTGCATCATGGTTTCCAGGTTGCGCGGGTTTACAGCGAAAACGGGTATGTTCAAAGATTGCAGGCGCTCGATGGTTTCTTTTGGGTTGCCATCCTTAATGGCAATGCAAAGATCAGGGTACAGGGCAACGATGCGCTCCAGATCGAGGCGCACATAGGAGCCCACTTTTGGCAATCTGGCTGCTTCAGCCGGATAATTGCTGAACTGGGTGGTGCCTTTTAAGCGCGCCTGCTGTCCGAGCGCAAAGATAATTTCGGTAATACTCGGTGCCAGCGCAACAACTCGCTGCGGATCATCCGGTATGCGAACCTCTCGTCCCAGCTGATCCTCGACCGTTTTGGCCATTAGCGGCAGCACGCATGCCAGCATAACAATGATCGCCGATAGGGAACCCGTAATGAGTTTTAAGATCTTTTCTAAAATCATTGCATCCCGACTCGTTGCCTGACGTTAGAACAAAAAAACCCTTCAAGCTGTTAAATGCTTGAAGGGCTGCACCCAGTTTACTTGGCCCTTATTATGTGTTGCCCGGTCTCTGTCATTCGCAGAATGAGACATCTGTCCAGGATTCTGTTCTGCCCAATTTCAGTATCAGGCAGCATTGAACCTTTCTAACAGGTCTCAAGACAAGGCTAGCTGGTAAGGCAGGTCTTCTGGCTCCCCCGCCCATTTAGCAACCTTCCCATCCCGATTGGTCGAAACAGTGGCGTCTGCGGCTAAATGGGTCCTCTTTTCAGCAAAAGTAAAAAGAGCGGGGTTACAGCGGCGGGACCGCTCCCGGATTTAACGGGATTCCCTATTAAGCTTGCGCACCTTATTCCCTGACACATTTCATTAAGGGAAAAGCGGCCTCAAGTCAAGAAAATTCACTTGACAAAACCTCATATTTTGTCCGATAGCTGCGTTGCGCAACGTCTCGAAATGCTCACGTACTGAAGTGTACGCTCCGCTTTCTCGCCGTTTCGCGCCTTGCTATCAAACAAAATCTAAGGCTTTTAAATTTTTATTAGAAAAACCATTTGGTTTTCCAATCTCCAATTTGTTATTATTCACGTTTCGTGGTTAAGGATGCATAAGAAAGGAGATTTAGAGAATGATGAAGCTGGTGGAAATCATAGAAGGTATTCAGCCGGTTGATGAAAAGTGGATTCAAAAAGCGCGGGAGCGGACCGCTCAGCTGGTGATGCCAACCCGGGCCCTGGGACGACTGCATGACATCTCTGAGCAACTCTGCGGTATCCAGCAGACCCTTGAACCCAGGATAACAAAAAAAGCAATTCTGATAATGGCCGGAGATCACGGGGTGGTGACCGAGGGCGTCAGCGCCTACCCCCAGGAGGTGACCCCCGCCATGGTTCAAACCTTTTTGGCCGGCGGTGCGGGTATAAATGCCATCTCGCGCCAGGTGGGGGCCGATGTCCGGGTGGTGGATATGGGCATCATTCCCCAGCTGGATGTCAGCAATATACCCGGTGCCGACCATCTGATTGTTGAAAAGGTTGGCAAAGGAACGGCCAATTTTACAACCGGACCGGCCATGTCGCGTCAGGATGCGGAAAAAGCATTGCAGGTCGGCTTTGATCAGGCCAGCCGATTGATCGAAGATGGCGCT
>CAZJHF010000129.1:0-10021 GCA_964545505.1 uncultured Desulfobacterales bacterium
ACATTGCTTTACAGCCAAAAACAACAACACGATTTGATTCGCTCAATGGGTCAATCCATCGGCAAAGCAGCGGGCGTGCCGTTTTTCTATCAAGATTTTCGGACAGGCTGGAAGGAAGGTATTGAGTGCTCCAAACAAATGGGGCTTTACCGCCAGCAGTACTGCGGGTGTATTTACTCTGAAAAAGACCGTTACTATAAACCCTGAGAAATGGTTATTTTTCCGATGAGGGTCGTTCTCCGCGGATTTCTGCCCTCGACGTACTCAAAGTACGCCTCGGACAAAAATCCTTGTGCGGCCTACCTCATCAATAAAATCCCATATTTCTCATTTTTTTTTAGAATGGCATTATGGCGCTTTAACTTTTTAAGATATTATCGACCCATTGGCTTCGCTTTTTGATGAGCCTGCACAATAAAATCATCCAACAGATTAAATAGCTTTTAAACATTATGTTTGGAAATTTTATATACTTCATCATTGTTCTGCTGATTTATCTGACCTATCAGCCCTCGGAAGAAACCAATTTTAGTGGCCTGGAAACCTTTACCCTGTTTATCGGCATTATTTTACTATTTTTTTTCTTTACCACATTTTTGTTTCGCCGGCTCGAGCGACGCATTGCGAACGGTGAATTTGCCCGCCTGGATGCGCAATTTCACTCTATTTTGATGCGTCAATCCATTATGGCGATTTTAATTTTCGCCCTCGACATTTATGGCCTTAGCCTGCCATCTTTTTTTATCGATATACCGCTGTTTGCAGCCATACCAACACTGGAAGCATTATTGTTTCTGGGCATTTTTGTTTTTTATTTGGCGCTTGTCTGGGCCTGTGCCTATGGTAGCTATAAGAAGCTATACCGCAGCGACATTTCCCAGAAAACCTACGTACTTTCTAATATTACGTTCTCAGTACCGGTTCTGCTACCCTGGTTGATTCTTTCGGGATTTGCCGATTTGATCAAGGCCCTGCCGTTTGAGTGGCCGGCGCGCTTTCTCGAAACCACTGAAGGCGAGATCACCTATTTTCTGATATTTCTTCTGGCAGTGGCGGTTGTTGGACCGTCGATGATTCAAAAGTTCTGGCGTTGCAAACCGCTTGAAGCAGGCGAACATCGCCAGCGTATTGCCAGTTTATGCCACCGAGCGGGCATTGCCTACGCCGATATTCTCTACTGGCCGATTTTTGGCGGTAAGATGATTACAGCCGGCGTGATGGGTCTCATCAAGAAATTTCGCTACATCCTGGTAACCCCTTCCCTGCTGCGCTTGCTTGAACCCGATGAAATCGATGCCGTCATTGCTCATGAAATCGGTCATGTCAAAAGAAAGCATCTGATTTTTTATCTGATGTTTTTTGTCGGCTATATGCTCCTATCTTATGTGATATTTGATATCATCTTATTTGGAATTGTATACGCCGAGCCGGTTTACTGGTTGATCAACAAAACCGGATTCGACCAGACCACCATTCTTTCAGCACTTTTCAGTCTGGTGATCATCATTGTATTTTTGGTTTATTTTCGCTTTATTTTTGGTTTTTACATGCGCAATTTCGAACGTCAGGCAGATATTTTCGTCTACTCTTTATTTGATTCGGCCCAACCCCTTATTTCTACACTAAAAAAAATAGTGACCACCAGTGGGCAATCAGCCGACCGGCCCAACTGGCACCACTTCAGCATCCGGCAGCGTATCGATTACCTGAATAAATGCGAGACAGACCCTCGTTGGATTCGTCGTCATAATCAAAAAGTGAAAAAAAGTATCGGCATCTATCTGCTGGGGATGTTGCTGATCGGTTTTGTGGGATATCATTTAAATTTGGGCGATATCGGAAGTCAACTCAATCAAAGTGTACTGGAAAAAGTGATTGTCAGAGAGTTGCAAAAGTCGCCGGATAATCCCAATTTATATCGGCTTATGGGGGATCTATACTACGAACGCAAGGATTATGCAGGTGTCAAAGATGCTTATGAAAAAGCCCTTGAATTGCGATTGGATGACCCGCATGTACTCAACAACCTGGCGTGGTTTTACGCAACCTGTGAGGAACCATCTTTGCGCGACCCGCAAAGAGCTTTGCTTCTGGCCAAAATGGCGATAGAGCTCGACCGATCATCCCATGTTTATGACACATTGGCCGAAAGTTATTTTGTAAACGGATTGAGCATGGAAGCGATACAGGCGGGTGAGCAAGCACTCAAGCTGGCAAAAGGCAATCGTTCTTATTTTAAGAGGCAGCTGGATAAATTCAAACAAGCAGGCAAACCATAGGGGAAGTTTCGCAGCAGGAATAATGAAATGATGGAATAATGATTCTGAAGGATTTACATCAGCGATTTAAATCAGCTCCTGTGCAAGTTCAACATTCCAAAATTCCAGCTTGGCAATGGGATTTTGACCCCTTTACCCTCGTTTATCTTAGGTCTGATCCCTTTTCTTCAGATAGCCGTAGACTTTTCTACCTCCCCCTACAATCAACAAAATTCCGATCAAATAAAAACAAAAATAAATGAAGAGCATATATGGCGCAAAATGCTCAATTTTTTTTATTTCGGGCATAATCTGGGGAATCCGGAAAAACACCCCTATTCCGGCTATTAGCAGCAAAAGGCCCCAGGTCAATTGCAACGTGGATTTTGATTTATTTTCCATGAGCAAGTTAGTCAAATGGCGTATTGGCGAACAACCGAGGACGAGGACGAAGATTTTAGGTGCCCTCATCGTACTCGTTCTCGAAAAATCAAACCATCGTGCACGCACAAAAAGCCAGCAGCCAGAGACCAGCTGCCAGTAGCCGGGTTTGCTTAATCCTTAAAACCGCCTTTGAAGTTGGCTTTGCGTTTTTCAAGAAAAGCCGCCGTGCCTTCTTTGGCATCGGCACTCCCGTAGCACATGCCGAAGGCTTCGACTTCGATGTGAATACCGGTGGCCAAATCGGTATTCAAACCGTGGTTGATGGCCTGTTTCGCAGCTCGTAAAGAAACCCTGCCTTTGGAGGCAATCTCCCGGGCCGTTTGCATCACCTCGGTCATCAATTGATCCGCAGGCACCACCTTATTGGCCAGCCCGATTTTTTCGGCTTCAGCTGCAGAGATCATTTTACCGGTAAAGATCAGCTCTTTGGCACGATTGGCGCCGATGAGACGCGGCAGGCGCTGGGTGCCGCCAAATCCCGGAATGACCCCCAGATTGATTTCGGGCTGGCCGAATTTGGCGTTTTCCGAGGCATAGATAAAATCACAGGCAATGGCAATCTCGGTTCCGCCACCCAGGGCAAAACCATTGACAGCGGCAATGACGGCAATCGGCAGTGCCTGCAAGCGGGCGAAAATGGCATGCCCGTTGTGAGAAAAATTTTTGGCCGTCAGCGGATTATAAGTGGCCAATTCGGAAATATCGGCACCGGCTACAAACGCTTTGTCACCGGCACCGGTGAGGACTAAGACCCGGATCGCCTCATCGGCGGCAATGACATCCAGTGCCCGGGCAAACTCTTCTAAAAGTGCTTCATTCAGTGCATTGAGCGCTTTGGGTCGGTTAAAGGTAATCGTGGCAACACTTTCGTCAACCTGATAGATGATGTTTTCGTAGGGCATATCTCTCCTCCTTCCATTCACATAAATTGAGCGTTTCAAATTAAAAATATGGGTAATACTTTTAATTTTTAGGAATTCTACCCGTCGAGAGCCTCTGGGTCGAACGATCGTTTTTAATGTTTTTAATTTGAAACCCCACGGGGGCTTGCCGATCTCACCGCATCTACTGTGTTAGATGCCATGTAGCTGCGGCAACCTCGACAATCGCTCAATTTAGGAAATCTTTTAATGAGCATTTCAAATCTGTTAAAGGATCAGGTGCACTTTGTCAAATTTTAAATGCACAGGATTTATTCTTTCTTTACCCGGCTTTCAGTGGATGCTGCCAGGTAAATAGCGGACAGAATAATGACGCCGCCAACCACTTTATATACGGTCAGGCCTTCTTCAAAAATAAGATAGGCCAGGATCGTACTGCCGATAGGCTCGCCCAGCAGGCTGACGGCAATGAGACCGGCGCTGAGCCAGCGCAGGGCCCAATTGTAGGTGCTGTGGCCGATAATTTGGGCAATCACGGCCATGCCCCAGAAAGCGGCCACTGTTGCGGGTCTAAAACCGGTTATGGGCAGTCGCAATGCGAGGACGATAATCCACAGCATAACCGCGGCGCTTCCGTAGCAGATGAAAATATAGGCCACCAGAGACAGTTTGCGGCGCAGGTTGCGGCCCAGAAGCAGGTAAAACGCCGCACAAATACTGCCGGCCAGAGCCAGACCGTCTCCCAAAAGGGCTTTGCCGCCGGTGGCAAAATCACCATACCCGATAATGGCGCCGCCGATAACGCTGATGCAAATGCTATATACCGCCGCCCGTTTAACCCGTTCCTTGGCAATTAAGGGCGTCAACAGGCCGACCCACAGCGGGTTGGTATTCACCAGGACAACACTGTTGGCCACCGAGGTGTAATCCAGAGAGGAAATCCAGGTCGCAAAATGAAGGGCCAGAAAAAAGCCGGCGATCACCGCCAGCTTCAGATCCCGTTTCGATAAAGTTTTGATTTCATCGCGGGCCTTGTACCATGCAATCGGCGCCAGTATCAGCGTGGCCAAGCCCACCCGGTAGGCCGCAATCACCAGAGCCGGCGCATCCGCCAGGCGCGCAAATATGGCGCCGGTGGATACCGCCATGGTGCCCACGATCAGCGCCAGATACGGGTTGAACGGAGGGGCCATGCCGGTTGTTTTTTCAGTCATGATCAGAGGGTTACCCCCGGGGTTGGGTCTGCAGCGATTGTTTGCGAAAGGCCGTCGGGCTGGTGGCTTTGATATATTTTCGAATGCCGTCAACGATGCCTTCTGCAATACGCTCCTGGAATTTATGATTGACCAGGCGCTTGCACTCACGCGGGTTGCTGATAAATGCAGTTTCGATGAGAATGGAGGGCATCTGGGCCCCTAACAGAACATAAAACGGTGCCTGCTTGACACCTTTGCTTTTTACGCGCGCATAGCGTTTGTTTCTCAAATGACCCACCATGGCAGTCTGCACATAAGCCGCCAGGCGGCTGGATTCATTGATCTTGGCATTTTGCATCAGATCGAATAATATTTTTTGCAAATCACTGATATTTTTGGTTGAGGTAGCATTTTCCATGGCAGCCACCCGAATGGCTTCCTCATCGGTGGCCAGGTTCAGAAAGTAAGTTTCAAGACCGTGAGCCCGTCGGTCCCGGGAAGCATTCGTGTGGATCGAAATAAATAAATCAGCACTTTTAGTATTGGCAAATGCCGTGCGCTCTTCCAGCGTCAAGAATCGATCCGACGTGCGGGTTAGAATAACTTCCAGTCCCAGCTCCGATTTGATTTTTTTGGCCAGGCGCTTGGCAATTTGCAGGGCAACATTTTTTTCATGCACCCCTCTAAGATAACCGGGTGCGCCGTAATCTTTGCCGCCGTGACCCGGATCGATGACCACGCGCCGGACGCCAAGTGCCAGTTGTTTGGCCAGTGAGCCCGGCGGTATTTTGCCACCCTTTTTTACCGTGGCATTTGGTCCGGGGGTGCCGGGTGCCTTGGCGGTTTTGGAACCCCATACATCAATGACAATCCGGAACGGATCTTTGAGGGAAAAGATCTTATAGGTTTTAAATGATTTTATGTCCACCACCACCCTGACCGAATCCTTTGCATACTGACCGGCACGGGCATCACTCAGCAGATCATCATGAATCGGAATGGTCTTGCGGATATTTTCACCCAGCCGGCTGTTGTTTAAATCAACATACAGACGCTGGGGCTTTTTGATGCTGGGGTCCTTTTTAAGCAGATGGTGGGCATAATGGGTTTCTTTGTCTACATCGACGACAACCCGCGTATAGTTGGGGTTGGACCAATAGCGCAGATTGGTGACCGTAACGATCCCGCCCGGGGAAGATTGTGCAGCACTTTTTTGATCGGCCACGGAGGGCGCCTTACGGGCTCGGCTGGTTTTGATTTTCTCGGCAATGGGATCTACCGGGGCGCTGCGCCGCTTTTTTACAGAAGCCGGCATCTTTTTTAATTCAGCGCTCGCTTTGGTCTTATAGCGGCTGTCAGGGAATTCGGAAATAATCTGATGGAACCGATCAGAAGCGGTTTCAAGATCATCGGCAGACCTTGAAAAGACGTGTAGCTTTTGATGAAGCGTTGCCGCCATATAAAGACCGGCTGCTGCCCAGGGGCCTTCAGGATCCTTATCATAGACGGACTGAAATTTGTCGATGCAGCGTTGCCAGTTGCTGCGGTATTTCATTTTCTGGTTGCTTTTGCGAAGATCGCGATAGCAGGCTTCGGCCCTGATATAGGAGGCTTTGGGTGTTGCGCCTCCCGCTGCCGTTACCTTTGGTTTTACAACCGGCTCTGGTTTTTTTGAGATGACGGACCTGCCCATGCGGCGTAATTCAACAGTCGCTTTTGGTCGGTAACGACTCTGGGGATAGCGCTGAACAATGCGTTCAAAAAGATCACGGGCCTCTGCCAGATCGGATGTATTGCCCGATAACTTGGCCAGGGACTGATACATTTTGGCGGACATGAAAAGACCGGCAGCCGCCCATGGCCCGTCGGGATCCTGTTTATGGACAGATTGGAACTTTTGAATGCACCGCATCCAGTTGTGGCGGTACTTTATCTTCTGTGAATCATTGCGTAGTTTGCGGTAGCAGGTTTCAGCCTCAAAATATGTATCGCCCGGAGCTGCCATCGAAAATCCGGCAAAAAGCACTACGCCCACCAGTACCCCAATGGCAATTGCCCGCATCAGCGATTTATCCGTAAACAGGTCCGCATTTCGGTGCGCATCATGCATCATACGATCATTCCATCCAGCCAGAAACCATGACGCCATTTCTGTTCATGCCCGGTTCCTTCACAAATAGGTCACTGATTTTACCTGAATTTTGTTCGAGCTCTATTGAATCCCTTACGGGGGCCGCGGCGCGGCATTCAACAGGGTGAGTCTGAGGCTTTTATACGCCAGGTACTTCAGGGCGGGCCTCGACTACCGTCGACATCAGCTCCATTCGGCCTGAGCTCATGTCGAAGGCAGGCCGAAAGGTGCTCAACCAAAGTCAAGTTATCACAATCTATACTGCGCCTTAATTTTCATGCAAAATTCTGGTATTAATCGGTAATGTTCTTTGCCTTTTCCTGAAGCGCATTGAGATAGTTAAGCGCTTCCAGCGGTGTCATTTTAGCAATATCCAATTTGACCAGTGTATCGACAAATAAATGGGCTTTATTTTTAAACAAGGCCATCTGAACCGCGCCCTTTGGGGGCTCTTTGTGATCGGAAAAAGAGTCTGCTAAGTCCTGTTCCTGATTTTCGATGCGATACAGAATTTTTTTGGATCGTTCGATAACCTTATCGGGGATACCGGCCAACCGGGCTACCTGTATGCCGTAGCTGCGATTGGTGGCTCCCTCCACCAATTTGCGCAAAAATATAATGTCGTCGTTCCACTCTTTTACAGCAATATTATAGTTTTTAACCCGCGGTTTTTGCTGCGCCACCTCGGTCAACTCGTGATAATGGGTCGCGAACAGTGTTTTGACGCCGGTTTTATGCAAATCGTGTAAGAACTCAACCACCGCCCAGGCAATGCTCAGTCCATCATAGGTGCTCGTACCGCGCCCGATTTCATCCATAATGATCAAACTGCGCTCACCGGCGTTGTTGAGGATATTGGCAGTTTCCTGCATCTCAACCATAAACGTGCTCTGCCCGTGGGACAGATTGTCCAAAGCACCGACTCTGGTGAATATGCGGTCCACGACACCGATAGTTGCCTTGCGGACCGGGATAAATGATCCCATTTGAGCCATGATGACCAGGAGCGCCACCTGGCGCAAAACGGTTGATTTCCCGGCCATATTGGGACCCGTGATAATCAGAATCTGGTTGGTCTCGTTATCCATTGAAACCGAATTGGGCACAAACCGTTCGCCGGTGATCATTTTTTCAACCACCGGATGGCGCCCGTCTTCAATTTCAATATGACCGTCAAGGCTCATTTTCGGTCGACAATAATCATTTTGATCGGCAACCTCTGCCAGATTAAGCAGGCAGTCCAGGCACGCTAAAAATTGAGCTGCACGTTCAAGATTTTTGTAATGCTGCACCACCGCCTGCCTGATCTCATTGAATATTTCAAGTTCAAGGGCGGCGCGCTGATCTTCTGCATTTATAACCTTTGTTTCAAAGGTTTTCAACTCATCGGTAATATATCGTTCGGCATTGACCAGGGTTTGCTTGCGAATATAGTTGGCCGGCACTTCCGAGGCCCGACTTTTGGGCACTTCGATATAATAACCAAATACCTTGTTATAGCGCACTTTTAAGGTGGTAATCCCGCTGACATCTCGCTCCTGGACCTCCAGGTTGGCCAGCCAGCCTTTGCCATCCTGGCTGATTTTTACCAGTTCATCGAGTGCGTCACGGTAGCCCGGCTTTATCATGCCGCCTTCGGTGGTGGTCGGCGGTGCATCCTCCCGGATGGCTTTTTCGATCAAAGCAGACAGGCCATTGAGCGGCTTGAGGGTTTCATCCCATCGAAACAGTTCAGATGTCAGGTTTGAAACAATATTTTGGATTTGCGGTAAAGCCAGAAGCGATCGCTTCAGAGCGATTAAATCCCGTGCGTTGGCATGCCCCATGACGATCTTGGTGCTGACCCGTTCGATATCAAACACGCTTTTTAAAAGTTCACGAATTTCCCGGCGGCTCTGAATATTGTCTTTTGCCTCTGCCACTGCCTCATGGCGGGCCCGAATTTCTTCCATTTCAATCAGTGGATATCGCAGCCATGATTTAAGCAGGCGCGCACCCATGGCCGTTCGAGTATGATCCATTATGCCCATCAAGGTACCGCGCCGGGTATTGGTATGCAGGTTTTTTTCAAGTTCCAAATTGCGGCAACTGGAATCATCCACCAACAGGTAATGGCCAAGAGAATAGGTTTCCAGACGCGTTAGATGCTTGATCTTTTGTTTCTGGGTCTCACGGACATAAAAAACCAGCGCACCGGCGGCCCGCACACCGGCGGACAGGTTTTCGCACCCGAAGCCCTCTAACGACACCGTGCTAAACTGTTTGGTAAGCCGGTTATAGCAACGCCGGTAGTCAAATGCGCTGTCGTCCAAATAGGTAATCGCGCGCTCTATCTGAGCACCCCGGATGGAAACCATTTGCGGATCGGATTTGGCGGATTCAGGCAGCAGGATCTCCCGGGCAGATATGCGCATCGATTCATCCATGATGGCCGTTAGATCAGCCGATTCAACCAGCCGAAACAATCCGGTGGAGATGTCCAGATAGGACAAGCCGAAATCATCGCCGTGGCGCGCTAAAGCTAGAACGAAATTATGGGAACGCTTGTCTAAAAAGGCGTCATCGGTGATCATCCCGGGCGTAATGACGCGTACGACGTCCCTTTTCACCAGGCCCCTGGCCATTGCCGGATCCTCTGTTTGATCGCAAACTGCGACTTTGTAGCCATGATCGATCATCCGCGCAATGTAGCCGGAAACCGCTCGATGGGGCACACCGCACATGGGAACCGGAGACTCATCCTTTTTGTTCCTGGAAGTCAGCGTAATATCCAATACACGCGAAGCCACCTGGGCATCTTCAAAAAACATCTCATAGAAATCCCCCATCCGATAAAAGAGAATCGTATCCGGATAAGCCTCTTTTATGGAGAGGTATTGTTTCAACATAGGGGTTAATTTAGGTGGGCTCATCAAATAATCTGCTTAAAACAGGTTTTTGCATTTATGGTAGAAGGCAGTTTAACACCAAAGTGGGGACTATGGCAAAAATTTAATCCAAGTGCAAGTCAAGTGCGCTTTCACTTATTATTCAAATATTTATCAGTAATTTTAATCTTTAATATCTAATTTCTTAAAGTAGGGCTTTAAATTATCATAGGTTGCTTTGATA
>CAZJHF010000130.1:0-9953 GCA_964545505.1 uncultured Desulfobacterales bacterium
GGCGAAAGGGCCAACTGGGATATTGTAGAGAGCTATGTCCAAAAACAAGGTCAACACAAAACCTCCCTTAGGCAGCTCAAATTGTTTGAGTAAGCAAGGTCTGATACCCTGCAGCTTGCTGCAGGGTCATTCATTTCCGCTGAAAGCGGATTGAGTTTAGTCGCTCTCATCCGGAGAGCGACTAAATATAAAATATCCTCAAAATCCTGTAGATCCTGTCAAAAAAGATTCAATCCATTCAATAAAGCAATCTTCATAAAAATAGACGTGAGATCCGTTTATCCCGGATATCAATGAACTAGGACGCCAGATGCGTTTTTGATACAGCTTCACATTTTTTTCTTGTAATTAGATCAGTAAGCGTCTATTTTAATTTTTGAGGGGACAAAACCACCGTATACCGGCAGCGAATTTAACCGTTGCATCCGACCACTGAGTTGGCTTTTTCATAGAGCGACGTCTCACCCTACTCCGGGAACACCGATTAATTATCCGACCGCGATGTTTCAAACGACTTCGCCTGCATCTATCACCACCGAGCTTGAAACGAATCTTCTGTTTACTGTTCATGTCTAGGCAGGGTAACCCGAACTTTTCTCCAGTCGTGTTGAGCCCCTCCATGCAGTTCACCACTCAACAGAAAGGAGGTTACCATGGACAAGCCCACCGTAAACTATGAAACCCTGATTCGCATTACCAAAGCCCTTTCCATGATTCGGGACCCTGAAGAAATCATCCTGATCACCGTCGAAGGTGTCACCCACGCCCTCAATGTTAAAGGCTGCACTCTGTTTCTCTTCAGCCCCAAAAGCAGAGAACTCAAGCTGGCCGGCAGCTATGGGTTGAGCAACGAATATCTGGACAAAGGACCGATCAGTGCGCTGCGTTCGATTGCATCATCCCTGCAGGATGTCCAACCGGTGGCCATTTATGACGTGACCGATGATCCCCGGCTTCAATACCCTGAAGAGGCGAAAAAAGAGGGCATCGCTTCGATCCTTGCCGTACCCATTGTCATCGGAGAACGACTGATCGGGAGCATGCGGGTTTACACCGCCGAGCCCTGGGAATTTACCTTAAATGACGTCAATTTTGTCCAGGCGGTCGCCCAGATAGTTGGCATGGCCCTTGAGATGTGCCGCGTAAACAAGGGATTAAAAGACAGCATCGATATTTTAAAGACGATGCGGGACCCGCGGACCTATAAGTCGACCCGACGGACGCCATACGAGAGCGTGCCCACGAGCGTGAGCAGTGACGAAATGCCACAGACCAGTACTTGAGCCATACGTTTCAGTGTGTATGAAAGCCTTGCGGTCATAGATTGTAGAAAGCGTGGATGAAATAATTTCACTGTATTCGTCCACGCTTTTTTCCCGAATCAATACATATAATTTATCATTATTAGAATAAGAAACGCTCTATTTAGGATTAGCGAAATCGAATGTTTCAGATGAGACCCTAATGTTTAAAAAAAAACACAGGGCTGTTTGATTTTGTATAATTTCCGGAAGCAAAAAAGCGTGTTATTCTATATAATATTTGAAATTTCAAATGGTTAAAGATTTGGCACAACACTTGTATATCTCATAAATATCATCAGGATGGTAATCCATCGTGAAAAACATAGAGAAGGAAAACCCCTAAGATGTACAGCCAATTGATCCCAAATGGGCAAATCGAGAATTTGGAAAGAAGAAAAGATGCCCGCAAAAGCGTCAACGGACAGTGGCTGGTGGTTGCCGACTGCCAGACCATGGAAGGCGATTTTAAGGCACCCATTAATAATATCAGTTCAGGTGGCGTTTTCATTGATACCAACCAGCGTTTATTTGTGGGGCAGGAGATCGCCATCAAATTTGATTTCCCCGGTGTACGCAAAACGATCATGGCCAACGGCGAAATCGTACGAACCTCATTTGAAGGCGCCGGGGTAAGATTTAGAATGTTTTTTCAAAAATAAACAGATTGAATTGAGTGTTCCAAAGGACTCAGTTTAGGCCGCCCAGGGTTTAGGGCTGTCTTTTTGTTGATTGTTTACATTGAAAAATACATATAAAAGTATTACGTTATTAATTAAAGCTTACGCCAATCTGACCTGAAATGCATTTTTGATCTGCCAAAGAGAACCAGGTCGAACGTCTCTATTTTCCTTTCATTTAGAACCTACTTAGATGCGATTTCTTGCGCAACAGCCAATCTAGCCCATTTCAGAACTTCAAAGCCAATCCTAAAGCCGATCTCATGCGGATATAGCAAACTACCTCTTTGAAAACGGCCATACCGGCGGGGCCAAAAAGGGAGGTGACGCTTTATGTCAAAAGAGATTCTCATTGTGGATGATGAGCCCGGTGTGGTGGTGGCGATCCAGTTTCTAATGGAGCAACAGGGTTACACCGTATTGGTGGCCGAAAGGGGCGAGGATGCACTGGATCTCATATATAGACACAAACCGGATCTGGTGCTGCTGGATATTATGCTTCCTGGAATTAGTGGCTGGGAGGTTTGTGAAATTATTCGACTCAATCCTGATTGTCGCACCGTCAAAATTGTCTTTTTGACCGCCCGGGGCGATGAGGCTGAAATTGCCAGAGGTTTGGCCCTCGGCGCAGATGCTTACATCACCAAACCGTTCAACAATGACCACCTAATCGCCAAGGTTAATGCACTACTGGGACATGCCGAGGAAGAGAGCGGCAAGTGAGTTTAACAATGGAAGTCATCACGGCCGACAATTGGGAAGCAAAGGTGGTTACCACCAAAACCGTGACCGGCAAAATAAAGCCGGGTATGAGCATCTTCGTGGGCACCGCAGGGGCTGAACCCCGAACAATGGTACGGCATTTGATGACCGTTGATGACAAAAATCTGGAGGATCTGGAGCTGATTCAGCTGGTCAGCATTGGTGATGCGGTTTCATTGCAGGCATTGCATTCCCAGAAATTTCGCCTAACCACCTTTTTTTCCGGCTGGGTTGCCGATGAGGCCATCCAAGCAGGCCGGGTGGACCTGATACCCAGTCGATTCGTAAAGATTCCACAACTGATCGAATCCCGCCTGGCACCGGTCGATGTGGCCATCGTCCAAATTACACCACCCAACGAGGCCGGATTTTGCAGCCTGGGAATTGCGGTTGATGTGGCCCGGGAGGTCCTGGAACAGGCGGCCACCCGGGTGGGTGAAATCAACACCGATATCCCGTGTACCTTTGGGGATACCTTTGTGCACCTATCTGAATTTGATTTCTTGGTGCGTTCGACAGAACCCCCCATATATTTTGACCGCTGGGAAACAGACGCGGTCTTAGATCAGGTCGCTTTAAACACCGCTTCTTTAATCGAGGATGGCAGCTGCCTGGCGTTTTCAATCGGCCCGCTTTACGAGTCGCTGTGCAAAAAATTGCAAAACAAGCACAACCTGGGTATCCATTCACCCTTATTTACCGATCCGTTGATGGATCTGATCCGAAGCGGAGCGGTTACCAATCGGCGCAAAGACACCTATCGCGGTAAATCCTTAACATCCTATGCTCTGGGCACACCCCAGCTGATGCAATGGCTGGATAAAAATCCGCTGGTAGAATTTCAGCGCATCGATAAAGTGTTTAATCCGTTGATCATTGGACGCAATCCTAAATTTGTTACCGTCGTTGCAGCCCGCAAGGTGGATTTGTATGGCCGCATCGGGCTTTACACCGGAAAAGGCAATGTGGCCACCGGACCGGCCGAAGTGATGGATTTTTTAAGCGGAGCGGAGTTATCCGAAGGCGGTCATTCCATTTTTGCCCTGACCAGCCGGGACCCAAAGGGCCGGCCGAATATTCTGGTGTCAATTGCCGATCTGCCCAACCAATTCAGCGCCTTTGAATCCATTGGCGCCATTGTGACTGAATACGGGGTGGCCTATTTGAAAGGACGGACCATCAGAGAGCGCGCTCAGGCCTTAATCGATATTGCCCATCCGGATGACCGCGCCAATCTGGTGCAACAAGCAAAAGAAAAAAAGATTTTATATCACGACCAAATTTTTCTGGCCGACAGCGCTCGTCTTTACCCGGCCGATATTGCCGAAACCTATCAGACGCAGGATGATCTGAGCATACGGGTCAGGGCCATCCGCCCTTCTGATGAAGAGGGCATGCGTCATTTGTTTTATCGGTTTTCAGAAGAAACGGTATACTATCGCTATTTTCAGACCGTCAGCAGCATGCCGCATGCCAAAATGCAAGAGTACGTCAATGTGGATTGGAACCAGGTCATGTCCATCATCGGGCTGGTGGGTGAGGAAGGCAAAGGCCGTATCATCGCCGAAGCACGCTACATCAAGATTCCAGGCAGCCCTTTTGCCGAGGTGGTTTTTGTGGTCGATGAAGATTATCAGCGCCACGGCATTGCCACCTTTTTGTATCGGTTGTTGATTCGGATCGCCAAAGAACGCGGTGTCAGGGGGTTTGTGGCCGAAGTGCTGTATTCCAATATTGGCGGAATTATGAAGGTTTTTAAAAAAGGCGACTTGCCGGTCAAGGCCCACCTGGAAGGCGGTGTCTATCATCTCGAGATCCTGTTTGATACCGCCCGCCGGGCTTAATTCAACCATTCTTTCCAAATCGCCACAACGGCGCCCGCCACCGCCTGCCGACGCACCGTTACGATACCCAGCACCACAATCATTCTTAAACGTTGATCGGATCCAGCGGGTTGTGTATGAATACAGAGCCCGTTAGCGACGGTCATTGTTGATCCGGCGAGATGTCTGGCGCATTTGCTAAACCGGCCTGAACCGCTGTGCGGGTGACCCGTTGCTCAAACCCTCTGGTACAGGAGCCTTTTTATAATGGATCTTAAAAAAGACATCCGCAAAACCAAAGATCTGGTTGTCAAAATCCGCCGCGATCTGCACCTGATCCCGGAAACCGCCTACACAGAAAAGAAAACCGCAGACTATGTGACCCGCTATTTAAAAACCCTGGATCTGGATGTGCAAACCGGCATTGCGCAATACGGGATAGTGGGGATGCTGGATACCGGCCGGCCGGGCAAAACGCTGCTGATTCGCTCCGATATGGACGCGCTACCCATCACCGAAGAAACCGGTCTTGAATTTGCGTCCACCCATGCCGGGGCCATGCATGCCTGCGGTCATGACGGTCATATGTCCATGGTGCTGGGCGCCGCCACCGTTTTAAGCAGGATTAAAGATCAGCTCAACGGCACGATTAAATTTTTATTTCAACCGGCTGAGGAAGGCCCTGGTGGCGCCAAGCCCATGATCGAGCAGGGGGTGATGAAAAATCCGACCGTAGATTATGCCATCGGCTGCCATCTGTGGCCGGACATCGCCGAAGGCACCATCGGCGTGAAGGCCGGCCCGCTGATGGCGGCCATGGACCGCTTTGACCTGCGGATCATCGGCCGGGCCGGGCATGGCGCCATGCCCCATCTGTGCGTGGATGCCCTGGAGATAGGCACCCAGGTGGTCAACGCCCTGCAGCGCATCGTCAGCCGCCAGATGCATCCCTTGCAGCCGTCAGTGGTCACCGTCGGCAGTTTCCATTCCGGGGCAGCCTTTAATGTCATCCCCGGCGAAGCGGAAATATGCGGCACCACCCGCACCTTTGATCGCAATATCTGGAACACCTGGCCCGAGCGTCTGGATAACATCATCGGCGGTGTGTGCGAATCCATGGGGGCCACCTATGAACTCAAATATTCACAGGGCTATCCACCGCTGATAAACGATGCCGACATGGCCCAGGTGGTGGCCGCAGCGGCTGCCCAGGTGATCGGTCAAGAAAACGTCCTCGAACCTGAATCCACGATGGGTGGTGAAGATATGGCCTTTTATCTGGAAAAATCCAAAGGGTGCTTTTTTTTCCTGGGAGCTGGCCGGGAAGGCAGTGCGTCGATTCATACATCGCGCTTTGATTTCAATGAGGATGTTTTGCTTGCGGGCATCGAAATTTACTGTCGGGTGGCTTTGGACCTGCTGGGATAAGTCCTGCTCCTTGATTGGGCGCTGCCACCCCATCTTTGTTACGTACAGCTGCCGTTGAGCCCGCTGATACCGGCCCCAAATGGCGGATGATGGCCTTACAATCGACTTGACTTTGGTTCTATTTTACTGGTATTGGATAGGCGTTTACACGAATATGTTGAATAATAACCAATAGATTCCGGATTTTCGATGGGCAAATTGGCCAACATTCAAGTGCATTATAAACCCCGTTTCCCTTCCCGAGAACGGGGTTTTATATTCAAAGGTATAACAGGCAATTCATTAACTCGAAGCTGTTTCAAAAATAGCAAACCACCTCTTTAGGCTATCCCGGTTAAGCCCGTTGAGCCGGCCGAAGGTCCTCGTGAAACGGGATTAGGCCAGCTAAGCCCGTTAAAAAGGAAAAAGTCTAATTTTATTTTTTAACCGGCAACCGGGCCAACGGGTAACGGGCTCAACCTAGGAACCTTAAATGCATTTTGAGATAGCTTCCCATTGAATAAGGAGGTTTGAGGATGAAGAAAATGAAAAAAGCGATCCCGATCCTGGTGTTATGTCTGGCCCTGGGGGTCTGGCTGGCCGGCTGCGCCAGCAGCGGCAAAGGCAAGCCGGAAACGGTCAACTGTGACGCCAAGATCCACTGGTCGGTGACCGAACAGGCCAAACTCACCAATTTTGGCTGCGTGCTGGACAAACACGGCGGCCAGGATTCTCTGATTTTTACCGTCGGTCTTATGAATCCGACCGAAAAGCCATTGCGCTACCGGGTCAATGTCTTTTTAGAAGATATGGACAAAGCAGCCGGACATTACGTGCCGCGCAAAGGCAAACCGCCGGTGATTGCTCCCGGCAAATCCGCTAACATTAAAATCCCATTTATTGGAACAAAGGAACGCTCAAAGAAAATCTCGGTAATGGTCACAACGATGGGCCAGTAGCCACTTGCCATCACATCAATTATAGCCGAAATCAAGGAGGAAGTTTAAGATGAAAAAGCTAGGATTTAAATATGTCCTTGCGGGCATTTTACTATTATGTGCGGTTTTATTGATTAGCGGTCCGGCTCTGGCCCGCACTGAATTTGTCTCCATCGGAACCGGCGGCACCGGCGGGATTTATTATCCTTATGGTGGTGGTGTGGCCGAAATCTGGACCAAATATGCCAGCGGGGTAAGAGCGGTGGCCGAGGTTACCGGTGCCAGCGTGGAGAACGTCCGACTGGCGCACAAGGGCGAAACCGTCATCGGTGAAGTCATGGGCGATGTGGCCGTGGCCGGCTATAAGGGGCTGTCCAAATTCAAAGGTAAAAAACACGACATTTTATCCATGGCCATCATGTACCCCAACTTATTGCAGGTGGTGACACTCAAAAAATACGGCATTACCAACATTGAACAGATTAAAGGCAAAAATATCAGCTCCGGCAGCCCGGGCAGCGGTACCAATTTTATGGCCGAAACCGTCTTCAAAGCTCTGGGCATCCCGCTGGGTTCCTACAAAGACAGCCGCCTGTCTTTTACCGAAAGTTCCAATGCCTTAAGAGACGGCACCATCGAAGTGGGCGTGTGGTCGGTGGGCCCGGGAACCAGCTCCATTCTGGATCTGGCCACCACCCATGATATTCACATCATTAATTTCACCGCGGCACAGCAAAAGAAAATTCTGGCGGCCAACTCCCAATATTCGGCGGTGGATCTGGCTGGCGGCGTGTATCGCGGAGTGGATAAGGCCGTTCCGACCATCGGTGTATGGAACGTGATGATCTGTCAGGCCGACCTGAGCGCAGACCTGGTCTACAAACTGGCAAAATCCCTGTATGAGCACCAGGACTATCTGCTCAAGATTCATCCGTCGGCTTCCTATACAACGCCTGAAAATGCGGTCAAGTACTCTCCGATCCCGCTGCACCCGGGCACGATCAAATATCTGAAAGAAAAAGGAGTTTCCGTGCCGGCCGGGCTGATGCCGTAAATGAACGCTTTGACCGGGAAACGCCGGCTGCCGTTTATGGCGGCAGCCGGCCTGGTCGTTGCCTTTGTATTGATTGGCTGGCGTTTGCCAGGAGGCCTGGAATTAACCGTCAAGCCGGTCAAAGGCGGACCACCACTGCTGGTGGTGCCGCTGCAGCCGGGTGAGCGCTTTACCCTGCACTATTATCATTCAGTGGAAAACGCCCCGATCTGGGAAGAACACAGCCTGGATGCTGAGGGGCGTATTTTCATTGAAGAAGAGCGTTATTTAAAATTCGGCGCCGGCATGGGCCGCATGCCCGGTGTGGGCCGCATGGTCCGGCGGGGCGATTATGAGGTCATCGAGGATATGCACCTGCCCACCGGCGATTTTATCCTGCGGGTGGGCAGCCCCGGGGTGAATCACACCTTCATCTGGCGCGGCCGCGAAAAAAATCTGTCGGCAGTGGCCCCGCATGTGGCGGTGCAGTTTGAGGCCCAACCGGTGAGTTGGCTTTACAGCCTGTGGCGCCAAATATGGCCGCACCCGGCCACACCGCGTTAGCCGATCAAGGCTTTCTATCGCCGCAAAGGCGTAGAAATCGCAGAATAATTAAGGCTTATAGCTCAAAGCCGATCTATAGATTTAATTGAATTAGTGATTTTTTAAACCACAGAGAGCACAGAGAACACAGAGATAAATTTATTTTTTGGTTTGCAGGGAAACGTCTGCAAACCAAAACCAACCGGCCCTGGCGGGCACTTACTAAGTGTAACCAATTAGCTTAGAACATTTGGTTACCTACCCATTGCCACGAAGTCGCTGAGTATTTCTCTGTGATCTCTGTGAACTCGAGCGAAGGTGGACGAGCGGGTGGTTAAAACAAATCTAACTGAATGTGATCATGGCTGAGTCTACACCCAAAGAAACAGAACCCAAAACGCCGACGGCCCGTGTGATTGCCTGGTGCCTGACAGTCATCGGCGTGGCACTGAGCCTTTTTCAACTTTACACGGCCGGCATGGTGGCCATGACCGCCATGCGGCACCGCTCCGTTTTTTTAACCTGCATTCTGGCAATGACCTTTTTGACCAAACCCCTGTACAAAGGCGCCCGCAAAGACAAACTCAATTTTGCGATGATCGTCGATCTGATCTTGATCGCCTTAGCGGTTTTCATCGGGCTGTATATCTTTATTGACCTGCAGGGTATCTTCGAACGCCAGGGGGAATGGAGTCCGTGGGATTTTCGGGTGGGGGTTGCCCTGGTGTTACTGGTGCTAGAGGCCACCCGCCGGGTGATCGGACTGAACCTGACCGTCATTGCCATAACGTTTTTGCTTTTTGGCTATTTCGGCCCCTGGGTGCCCGAGCTGATCGTTCACAAAGGCTACAGCGTTGAGCGCATTGCGACCACCCTTTCGCTGACAACCGAGGGCATCTTCGGCTTGCCCCTGGGCGTTGCGTCCACTTTTGTTTTCATATTTATCCTCTTCGGCGCCTTTTTAGATAAAACCGGCGCCGGCAGTTTTTTTATCAACCTGTCTTATTCGATTACCGGACGCTTTTCCGGCGGACCGGCCAAAACCGCTGTAGTAGCCAGCGGCTTTATGGGCTCGGTGGCTGGAAGTGCCGTGGCCAACGTGGTGGCCACCGGCTCTTTTACGATTCCGATGATGAAAAAAATCGGCTACCGCAAGCATGTGGCCGCAGCGGTGGAAGCCGCCGCCTCCACCGGCGGGCAGCTGATGCCGCCGATTATGGGGGCCGGCGCCTTTCTGATGGCCGAATTCACCCAGACGCCCTATCTGGACATCATTAAAATCGCCTTCATTCCGGCGGTGCTGTACTTTTTTTCAGTCATTTTGTTTGTCCATTTTGAAGCCCAGAAACAGGGAATCTGGGGGCTTTCCAAGGACCAATTGCCGAATCTATTTCAAACCCTTAAAGACGGCATTCACTTCATTATCCCGGTGGCCATTTTGATCATGGTGCTGATCATGAATTACA
>CAZJHF010000131.1:0-2870 GCA_964545505.1 uncultured Desulfobacterales bacterium
AAATCAGAAAAGCAAAAGAAATGAGTTCGGGAATCATTGGTGTCAATATTATGGTCGCTGTGAATGATTTTTCCGCCCTTCTGACGGTTGCCATCGAAGAAAAGGTCGATATCGTTTTCCTGGGAGCCGGACTGCCCATCAAGGGCATTCCAGTTGAAGCACTCAGATCAGCAGGGGTCAAAGTGGTTCCGATTGTAAGCTCTGCCAGAGCGGCCGAACTTATCTTCAGATCCTGGTTGAATAAATATGCGGATGTCCCTGATGCTGTTGTTGTGGAAGGACCCAAAGCGGGCGGGCATCTGGGATTTAAGGCGGATCAAATCGAGGATCCTGATTTTGAACTCGAGCGCATCTTGCCAGGCGTAGTAGACGTCGTAAAGGATTATGCGGATAAACTGCACAGGACCATCCCGGTAATCGCTGCGGGCGGAGTGTATACGGGCACTGATATTCACAACCTTTTCAAACTAGGCGCCAGCGGTGTCCAGATGGGCACACGCTTTGTCGCCACCCATGAATGTGACGCCAATATCAGATTCAAAGAGTCATATGTTGCCTGCAGCGAAGATGATATCGAAATTATTAAGAGCCCTGTTGGCTTGCCGGGTCGGGCGATTAAGAGTAAATTTTTGCGGGAAATATCGGCCGGGAAAAAGATGAAAATCAAGTGTGCCTGGAAATGCTTAAAAAGCTGTAATCTCAAGACCGCCCGCTATTGTATCTCTCTGGCGCTTGATAACGCCAGAAGAGGCATTTTGGAGAACGGTTTTGTCTTTGCCGGAAGCAATGCCTTTAGGATTGACTCCATCATCTCGGTAAAGGAATTGCTGCACGAGCTGCAAACCCAATACCTGACTGCTCGAGAGAAAGGGGCCGGGACACTGAGAAGCGAATATGAAAGAGCGCTGGAAAAACTTTGGGCCCTTAAAGAGGAGTATTTAATAGCGCTGAAAAACGGGGTTAATTCGTTCAAAGAGAATTATGAGAAAGATTTTGAGAAGGGCGTCAGCACATTCCGCGAGGAATATTTAACCGGCTTGGATAAAATCAATTCGCTCAAGTCCGAATACTTGAAGGCGCTGGAAAATGCCAACGCCCTTAAGGAAGAGCTTACCATGCTGTTTGAACAATATTCACCGTTCAACAGGCTTCAAACCCAGAAAATTTGAAATACGCCTTACCATCGACCGGCTTCCGGCTTCCGGCTTCTGGCTGATTCAACTTTGAACCCGCAACACGTAACTCGAAACGCGTAGCCCGACCTCTGCTTTTTGTCCGCTCAACCTTTGAACCCAGAACCCAGAACCTTTGAACCTTATGCTATGTTTGGATCCTGTTCGCGCACATAGGTCAGCAGCTTTTTGGCCATGGCGGATTTAAGTTGAATCGCATTATAATCGATGGGCACATTGTTCAAATACTGTAGGATTAAGGCATCGCCATCTTTGAAACCGTGTGGCAATAGGCCCCCGAAGAAAAACCCCAGTTTCTCAATTTGTGCTGCGGTGGCGGCAGTTAAGGGGTCAGACAGATTCAAGAAAAGATTTATAATTTCGATTTTTTTGAGGCACAGCTCGTGGACTTCAGTTTTAAGCGCTGCGATGAAATTATTGCCGTAGCCCTCAACGATCATGCGGGCATAACGCATCGATCCGACCAGCTTAATTTTAAATTCAGCATGCGATGATGGATGGCTGTCGTTCTCTGACGCAGCATTCGCTATCCTGGGCGCTACGCCCAGCTCCTGGTACAGGTCTGCCAGCATGTCTTCGTGATGCGCTGGCGCATAAACGGTCTGAGATTGTGCCACCGGTGGCTGCAAATACAAAAACTGCACCAACATGCTCACCCGCTGAGAAAACTCAGCGTTCATTCCTTTAAAAAGGGTATCCGGCGGTATTAATCCCAGCCTCAGGCCACAGTCTTTGAAATCGAATCCATGCATCGTATGCTGAGATACCGTATGATTGGTTACCGCCTCGCCGAAGGCACCTTTGATACCGCGACTGTGCGCCTGATCCAGAAGATAACGGGTGATCTTTCGAAAACACCCCATCGAGCGGTACTTGGGTTTGACCACTCCCTGGGCCATTTCAACAATTTGCGGATTTTGATCCCAGATTTGAAAGACGCCATATCCAGCGATTTCTGAATCGCCGGCAATCGCAACGGCCGAATAAAACCGACCGCTGTCGTTCAGGGCTATGATTTTCTCCGGATAGTAGACATAATCGTGGGGGTAGGTGTAGCCATAGGTTTTATATATGGTTTTGGACACCTCTGCAGCATCTTTGGGTTCCATTCTTCGCACCTGGCATTTGAATGTCCCAGGCGTTTTAGCAATCGACTCAATCGCGGGATCGTAAGGCTCGAGATCGCAGGCGGCGTAATAGTCGGAAACACTTTTGTTTTTCAAATGTTTGACTAAGACCAGCTCTTTGCCGTCCGGGCCCAGATTGTTGAGTTGAATTTCGTCCAGGTATTCTTTCAACCGGAAAAAGGGTTCGTCCGTTCCGGATGGGTTGCCCGCTGAAGCTTGTGAACCAAAGGGCAACCCTTTGTCCCGCAAGCTCACCCTTAAGCCCTCGGGGATGCGTTCGCAAATGATTTTCAGGGTGCTGTTTTCTGTCGGTTCAAAGGAATAATCCAGCAGGGCGGTGATGGCTCCCATGACACCGTTTTCAAGGGATTCTAAGTCAGCTGCTTCCATCCCGATCGCCCGGGCGATTTCAGACACATAAATGGATGCTGCCGTGGCATACTTGGGGTCGTTGGGGATTCGAATGCTGGAATATTCACATTTTGATGCCACCACATACCTCCGGGATCATCGTGAGGTCGAAGATTAGCCGTTTGATCACCAATGGATA
>CAZJHF010000131.1:2970-9904 GCA_964545505.1 uncultured Desulfobacterales bacterium
CGGGTAAACTTGCTAAAAGCAACCCCCCTGGAACAGGTTCGCAGGGGGGCTATTTACATGCGTGAATCGAAATCGATTGATAGGCTGTGTTCACATTGTGGTCTGCTAATCAGATCTGAGGTTTGATGAACACCGGCCTCTTGTCCGGGCTTCGATTGCGTTAACTGGTTTTTTTTGATTCTTTTTTAGTGCTTTTAGGAGTCGTCTTACCCGCGCCTTTCTTGGTTGAAGCATACCCGTCTGCGTACCATCCGCCGCCCATTAGTTTAAACGAGCAGGCAGACATGATTTTTTTAGCCCGGCGGTTACAATGGGGACATTTGATGTGCTTGGTATCCATTGGAACCAGACTTTCTGTTACGATGCCTTCCGGACACTGAAACTCGTAAAACGGCATTTAAAACCTCCTGAAAATCAATATCGAGCAACAAAAAAGCTAAGTCTCACTTTTTGCTGCCAATATAGGTATTTTTTGGGTGTTGTCAAGCCACAGATTGACATAAAAAAGCTACTTGTAGCCGATATTACAGCCGGCGTCAATCCTAAAAATCTAAATAAATAATTTGCAATAATCTCGATCGATTAGAATTAGACCCATATCGTCGATTTATCGCTTGACATGCCTGTCAGGCGGCATATATTAAAATCGTAAATATTTTCAGGCACTAAGAGTCGAAATCGGCCTCTGTTTTTAACCTATTTTAATAATTTCGGACAGTTAACATCCCGGAACTTTCAATGAAAACGACCATTCTAGCAAGCCTGTCAAATTGGAAAAAATTACAGACCAATGAACATACAATTATGGCGGTGCTGGGCGTGATTGTGGGGCTGGCCGGAGGGTTTGGAGCCGTTGGCTTTCGATATTTGATCGATTTTTTTCAGACCCTGGCTTATGGCGGTAAACAGGACCTGTTGGAGCTGGTGGTCAATTTGCCCTGGTATTATCGCGTGCTGGTTCCGGCCATCGGCGGCCTGATTGTCGGACCGCTGGTGTATTTTTTTGCCAGAGAAGCCAAAGGGCATGGTGTCCCGGAAGTCATGGAAGCGGTGGCACTTAAGGGCGGCGTAATCCGTAAGCGGGTGGTGGTCGTAAAAACGCTGGCATCGGCCATCAGTATCAGCACCGGCGGCTCGGTGGGTCGTGAGGGGCCGATCGTTCAAATCGGCTCCGCCATCGGATCGACCCTGGGGCAGGTTTTAAAAGTGTCAGCCGACCGGATGCGGACCCTGGTTGGCTGCGGCGCGGCGGCCGGAATTGCCGCTACGTTTAATGCGCCTATTGCCGGCTCCATGTTTGCCCTGGAAGTGATCCTGGGTGATTTTGGTCTGGCAACGTTTAGCCCGATTGTGATCAGCTCCGTGGTTGCCACCGCCGTCTCACGAGCCTATCTGGGAGACACGCCGGCCTTTATTGTTCCGGTTTACGAACTGGTCAGCGCCTGGGAGCTTCCCATGTATCTGGTCATGGGCATTTTTTGTGCGGCGGTGGGTGTATTGTTCACCAGAACCCTGTATCGCATCGAGGACCTATTTGATGACATTAAATTCCCCGACTATCTCAAAGGCTTATTCGGCGGGTTGATTCTGGGCACCGGTGCATTATTTTTCCCCCAGATTCTGGGGGTTGGATACGGTGCCATCGACCTGGCTTTGATGCAGGAGATGGCCTGGTGGCTTTTGCTGATTCTGGTACCGATTAAAATATTGGCCACCTCGATTACGATTGGTTCCGGAGGTTCGGGCGGGATTTTTGCCCCATCGCTTTTCCTGGGGGCCATGGCCGGTGGATTTTTCGGATTCGTTGTCAATCAGCTCTTCCCCACCATTACGGCATCACCCGGTGCCTACAGCATTGTTGGGATGGGAGCGGTGGTCAGCGCCACCACCCATGGTCCGCTGGCGGCTATTTTAATTCTTTTTGAAATGACCGGTACCTACAAAATCATTCTGCCGTTGATGCTGGCCTGCATTGTTGCCACCATCGCCAGCGGGCAATTTCTAAGAGATTCCATTTATACCCTCAAATTGATGCGTCGGGGCGTCAATATCAAAGAAGGCAAAGAGGTCAATGTCCTAAAATCTTTGTTTGTCAAAGATGTCATGACCCCACAGGTTGAAATCATAAACGAAGCCTTGCCGCTGGGAAAAATGGCTCAGCTAATTTCCAAGAGTAAGTTTAACAGTTTTCCGGTCATCAATGACCAACAACAGCTGATCGGTATTGTGTCGTTTAATGATTATAATGAAGCCATATTTGATGAGAATCTCAAAGATCTGGTAGTCGCCAAGGATTTGGCGTCCACCGATCTGGTGACCGTCTCTTCGGGTGAAAATCTGTATTCGGCTTTGGAAAAGATCAGTTTAAAAGATTTTGCGGTCTTGCCTGTTGTGTCCACTCAGGATCCTTCCCGCCTGGAAGGCGTGATCAGTCGCCGGGACATCATCGGGGCTTATAATAAAGCGGTTCTCAAGAAATCACTCTTCAAATAATAGGCACCCTCTTATACGGGGGCGATTTGGGGAAAGGGGTTTGCTCCACCTCAGGAGTCGGTGAAATGGAAACTGTAGAGATCGTCCAGACACCTTTGTTTCGCGAACGTTCCCGCAAAAAAGACGGCCACAGTGCACCGGAGCTGGCCGAAGAAAAAGCGCCGGAACAAGAACCCGAAGAAGAGGAATACATTCTTTGCCGCCAGTGCCGCCAGGCCATTACCCGGCCGGTAGAACGGATCACGGTTCAGGGATCACACCAGCATACCTTTGCCAACCCCCATGGCATTGTTTTTGAAATCGGCTGTTTTAAAACCGCCCAGGGGTGCGGCTATGCCGGACCGCCTTCAACCGAATTTACCTGGTTTTCTGGCTATGCCTGGCGTGTCAGTTTTTGCACCCTGTGCATGACCCATCTGGGCTGGATATTTATCGCCGAAAGCGGCGACAGCTTCCATGGATTTATCCTTGATCACTTAATTCAGCCGGTATAAAACTGAAGTCTGTGAACGTGGTACGCTTGTTTTCCAACCTGTCGAGAAGCTATATTTCGTGCAATTGGGTGGTATAAAAACGATGTCTATTAAATCATAATAATAAGGAAGTGCCGAGAAAATAAGAGGTTGGGTATGGCAGAAATAAAAAGCACCTTAGATCTGGTAATGGAAAAAACCAAGAATCTGAAACTGAGTAATGAAGAAAAACAGGATCAGAAAAATACAGAGATTGAAAGCCGCCTGCGGGGTCTGCTGCAGAAATTTGAAGACCAACTGATCACTTTGGAGCGGTTTAAATCTGAATATCAGGCTCTGCGCAAGGAATACAACCTGTCGGCAAACGAACATCTGATCAAAGAAATCTGCGGCCAGATAGAACTTGGCGAGGATAATCAAGCCCTTTTTG
Source organism: uncultured Desulfobacterales bacterium (assembly GCA_964545505.1). Lineage (GTDB taxonomy): Bacteria > Desulfobacterota > Desulfobacteria > Desulfobacterales > JAHEIW01 > JAHEIW01. The sequence continues at coordinate 6,367 of CAZJHF010000131.1, forward strand.
AACTGCTGGCTGAATTCAAGTTGTCTGACTTGGAAGGACTCGCAACGGTCTTGCAGGAATTTCAAACGGTGCTCGATACAGCTGCCGGGCAACGCCGTAAGATCTTGAAAGATCGGCTTGGGGAAACGCATTTTATTTCCGGATCAGCGGTTGTGCCCCACCTTGAAAGTGATCCAGGATGGCGTAAAATGGTCGAGGAGATAAGGGCTGAGTTTGAGGCTAAACTAAACCAAGAGAGAACCGATCTGCTGGCTTGATTATTCACATTGAATACGCCTTGCCACAAACCTTTTCGTGGCCCTGCACAGCCGAAAAAGTCTCATTTCTGAATCGAATAGGCAATAGTGCTAAAATCCTTTAGGGGATGAGCACTAGTTAAAACCTTCAGCTGAAAACATAACCCGTTTAGGTTCTAATATTGACTATTACCCGACCCTTATGTTTGCCTTGTAGCATACGGTCGATGGCCTGATCAAGATCAGCCAGGGTAATTTCCTTCACGACCGTTTCCATCATTGGAATTTTCCATTCAGCGGCGAGTTTCTCCCAAGTCTTGAGTCGGTTCGGCATCGGGCAATTTTGAGAATCGATGCCCACGAGGCTAACCCCACGCAGGATGAAAGGAAATACATTGATCGGCAGCTCAGGTGACGCCACGTTTCCGCAAGTGGTCACCACACCATTGGCATTCACAGATTTGATAGACGTGGCCAGGATGTCTCCTCCGACTGTGTCGATGCTTCCTGCCCAGCGAGACTTGAGAAGCGGACGACCGCTTTGATCTGTGGCCTCTTCGATGCTGATGATTTGCTGCGCGCCGATTTGTTTTAGATACTCCGATTCATCTACCAACCCATTGACGGCAACGACCGTGTAACCCAATTTTGACAAAATTGCCACGGCAATGCCGCCAACGCCGCCGGTGGCACCTGATACGAGCACCTCGCCATGTTCCGGCAAAATACCCCCATGAACGGTCAGTTGAAAGACAGACAGGGCCGCCGTAAACCCCGCCGTTCCATAGCACATGGCCTCTTTTAAGGTTAATCCATTGGGCAGGGGAACCACCCATTGACCGGGTACCCGAATATATTGGCCAAACCCCCCTGCGGTGTTCATGCCTAGATCATAACTGGTGACAATAACCTCATCATTGGGTTTGAAGGCGCTATCGGTACTTTCCACTACTACACCGGCAGCATCGATGCCGGGTGTATGGGGATAGCTGCGTGTCACACCTTTATTGCCGCTGGCGGATAACGCATCTTTGTAATTCAAAGATGAATAATGCACTTCAACCACCACGTCTCCCGGGGGGAGGTCATCTATGGTTTTGTTGAGGATCTGACGTGTGTATTTTTTATCGTCAGTCTCTTCTACGACCAAGGCCTTAAATAAATTATCTGTCATCTTATCCTCCACAGGTGTCTGGATTATAGATATACTTTTAGCCGAAGGTGCTCAATTGGTGATTGGGGCTAAATATTCCATAAACGTCTTTATCGCCATGTTTAAATTTTGCACGAATTTATCCAACAGGTACATATCGCCGGCCCTCAAAAGCCCTAAAAAAATTCCTTTCGAACACTTTGTTTATGTTCTTTTCCGGATGGAACGTTCCGGCCTCTTTCTTTTTTCAGCATGCGTAAGTTTCAGATTCCTTGTGGTACATATGAGCAGCATGCAATTACACCAATATTGCAGATAACATCTTTTGGCAATAAAAATCCTGGCGCAATGCGGAGGCCTTTTATGGTTTTTGGGGGCTAACTTTCTAAGATTTGTTGATATAAGCTGAAAATTATTCCGATGATGTGTTAATCGCCTACATGCACGATTCATCCTAAGTGTAGATTGTGTATACCTAAATATTCAAGCGCAGATCGTAATGTATCTGACATGGAGGAATTCGTCTTTGATCCATGGACGGCGACCATCAACCTGTGTTACCATCCTTGTCTGGTGGATAGATTTCTTGACTGCTCATCAGCTCTGACATAAAAAATTGTTTTTGCCGGGTGTTAAGAATCTAAAACGGATAATCCAATCTGCATCGGTAAGATCAATTGATTTTTGCAACACTCCTGGGCTGCCACTACCGATAAATGATTCTGCGCACTTGAATTAATAGAAATACAACAACAGGAATAATTTAAGCTAATATGCCAATATAAATCGAGAGGAATATGACCCATCCCACCGAAACCGTTCACATTGTTATTGGCGCTCAGAGCAATGATCATTCAGCTCATCTGACCGGGGTTTCATCAAAACAATTCTTTACAGATGCGGACACTTTCGTACGTGTGCAACTCCTCGTCACCGAATACTATCGCCTCAATGCAATTAGTAATTTTTGGGACGTATATAATATTGAAGCTGAAGCATTGGGTCAAAAGGTTGTTTATCACCCTGGCGGAATACCCGATACGGATCGTAACCGGCCATTGATCAGCACACCCTCGGATCTGGACAGGATCTCTCCCCCCGATCCATACAGGTCAGGTCGGATGCCGTGGATTCTCAAGGTCAATAGGAATTTTATGGAAATGACGGGTAAACTTGAACGCGTCTATTTTACAGCTCCTTTTAGTATAGCTGTTAACATCAGGGGGTATGAGAATCTCGTCCAAGACATGTTTGAGAGGCCGGGTTTTGTACATCGTCTTTTTGAATTTCTTTGTGACGAAGTTATTGTACCTTTTATGGAAGTGGTGCGAAGTGAAGTCGGTAATCCTGATTTGGTCTTGGACGGGCGCGATGCCTGGGCATCTCCTCCGATGATCACTCTTGATATGATGGATGAATATGTTGTCGCATATACAGAGAGATTGCGAGAAAAATTAGGCGACAATCTGATCACAAGAGGAAACTGGGGCGATGCAAAAAGCGGTGATATAGAACGGTTCTTTTCGCAAAAAATCCGTTGCAGCCCCGGTGCCCTGAGTGTGCTGGATCCGGATCTGTATGAAGTTGGACCTGAGCGAGTGAAGGCATTTGCAAATAAACACGATGCATTTGTAACTGCCGGCGTTGATGCGGCATTGCTTCAGTCGGGACCTATTGAGGCAATTGTGGAACGGATTAAGCTTTATATCGATAAAATGGCAAGAGATAGACGTTGCATGATTCACCTCAACCAGATTCCGGCTCAAACACCGCCGGAACATGTTCATGCGGCTGTTGCAGCGTGTCATGCCTATGGTATGCACCCCATCCCCGATAACCTGGAGGACCTTCATATAGAAATGCCAGAGGTGGAAAGCTTCGCAGAATTTATGCAAATAAAAGGGGAGCCGGTTATCTGATAGCAGCGCCAAGTCAAAAACACATTTCAGATTAACGAAATACAAACCCGAACCAATATTCCTCGATGCGCTTAAAATTTGAACTAACTTCCCTGGCGCGACGGCTTCGATTAAACGGTATTAGAGCGGATCGCCTGAGGAGTTGCAGCTTATCTGGTCGATCCATATAAAGCAGGTTTGGGCCTGAGATTTGGCCCGCCCGCCTCGCCTGAGCGGCTCGCGATGGCGGG
>CAZJHF010000132.1:0-9793 GCA_964545505.1 uncultured Desulfobacterales bacterium
TTGGATGTCATGCTGCCGGGTATGGACGGATTGACGTTTTGCCGAAAGTTGAGAAAAGAAGCAGGTAGTCAAACCTCGGTTTTAATGTTGACGGCACGTGATACCTTATCAGACAAACTGGAAGGATTTGATGCCGGTGCAGATGATTATTTGGTTAAACCTTTCGCGCTGGAAGAACTTGCGGCACGGATCGGTGTTCTGGCCCGGCGCAGCAGTCAAATATCTCCCCCCCGGTTATGTATAGCCGATCTGGAAGTAGATATCGGTAAAATGCAGGTTCAACGGGCCAATCGTAAAATTGAGTTGAATCGGGCATGCCTCAAAATTTTAATTATGCTTCTGCAGGCGCATCCGAATGTTGTCACCCGCAAAGAATTGGAACAGGCGCTATGGGGTGATGAGCCGCCCGAAAGCGATGCCTTGCGCAGCCATATATATGCGCTCCGCAGCGCAATTGATAGACCTTTCAAGCATTCGTTACTGGAAACCGTTCACGGTGTGGGATACCGACTGGTGGTTCCGAATGAAATTTCGTCATAGTTTACATTCACGTATTATTTTTGCTTTTTGTCTATTCGGTGTTATTCTGGGAACGGCATATGCAACCGCTGTATATATTTCTTTAGACCTGATCGATGATCATCTGATCGACAGCCGCCTGCGCGAAGAAGTTGAGTATTTTGCCAATCACTTTAAACACCATCATCTTCTACCCAGAGCGACCTCGCCTTATATCACCGCACATTTAGGCCAGGAATCCATGCCGCTATATCTGATCGAATTGTTGAAAGGGTTGGATGAAGGCTTCCATGAGGCCTATAGCGGACCGGATGAATACCATATAGCCATTCAAAAGCTGCCCAATGAGGAAAAGTATCTATATCTGCTATATGAGGTCAGTGCGCTGGAATTTACCGAGAAACGCAAACTAAATATTGGATTTGTATTACTCGGCGGTGTCATTTTAATTACGCTTTTAGGCTGGTGGATCGGGCGACTGACGTCGCGCAGAGTCATCGCCCCGGTTATTCATTTATCGAACCAGGTCAATAGGTCAGGCCCGAAAACTATACCCACCGATCTTTCCAAGGACTTTGTTGCTGATGAGGTTGGAACACTTGCCGCGGCGCTGGAGCAATCCATGAAACGGATAGAGGACTTTGTGGAACGTGAGCATCAGTTTACCCGTGACGCCAGTCATGAACTTAGAACACCGGTTACAGTGATCAAAGGTGCTGTTGAAATCCTGCGCAACAAGCTGAACACCGCTGAAGAATCCGTGTTGCGCCCCCTGGACCGAATTCAACGGCAGGTGACCAACATGGAAAATATCATTGAAGCCCTGCTGTGGCTATCCCGCGAAGAAATATCACCAGACAGCATGAAAACGTTTTCCGTGCTGCCGCTGGTCCAGGATACACTTGAGGAAAACCGGCGGATCATTGCCGGCAAATCGATCGATATCAACTTGGTAGCCAAAGGCAATCCGGTGCTGAGTGTTCCTGCCCCTCTTTTCCAGATTGCATTAATAAATCTTATTCAAAATGCGGTTCGTTATACTTCTAATGGTCATATCACCGTTTATGTGCATGCTGATCGGGTGCTGGTTTCTGATACCGGGAGCGGAATCAAGGGATCTGATTTGGATAAAATTACCCAGCCACACTTTCGTGGTGCCAGCAGTAATGGGTTTGGCCTGGGTCTCTCACTTGTTAAACGTTTGTGCGATCGCGCCGGCTGGCAATTTGAGATCGAAAGTGAGGTGGACCGCGGAACGACAGTTCATATGATTTTTAGACCAACAGGAACTTAAAACGATAGTTCCCACCCCCCCAATTTACATTCTTTTCACCTTTTGTCCTTCTTCAGATCTAGATTTCACATTTTTTTCACATCGATTTCACAGGTTTTTCACGTACCACATAGTAGGATCGACGCGCTGAATCTTTTAATCTGGAGCAATTTAAAACTTCAGCTGTATGGGCAATATTGAGCACTGCTATATCTGAAAACCCTTTATATGGATAGTGCCTTATATTCACGGGATATTTGTTAAATCACTATGAAACAGAACTGCAAGGCAGAGAGAATCTCATCGGGTCGGCGCGCTTTTATAAAGACCGCTGCGCTGTGCGGCGGAGTTATCGGCCTTACCGGAATTCCACTGACCAGTTATTTCATTTCGCCGGCGCTGAAAAAAGGTACCGGAAAGTGGGTGGATTTCGGTGCCGCCGAAGATTTAACTCCTGGAAGCATTGAAATGCTATCCTATGAATTTATGGTTAAAGATGGATGGCAGGTTTTGCCCCAGCGTGGATTTGTGTGGGCCAAGACCGAGGCGGCCGGCAACCTCCATATCTTCTCATCCACCTGCACGCACTTGGCCTGCAACGTGATCTGGCGGGAAGCCGAACAAATATTTGAGTGTCCCTGCCATTCGGGTCGTTTTGATATCAATGGTCGGCCGCTTGCCGGTCCACCCACCAAGCCCTTATCGGTTTTGGAGCATAAAATTGAAGATGAAAACCTCTTGGTCTATTTGACCTTTTAACTTCAACCCTAACACAAAGGAGGGATTATGAGTCGAAAAGCGATATTGAGCATAATCATTTGTCTGATGTTAATTAGCAGCGGAATGTTTATGGGTGCTGATAAGGTAAGCGGTGCAGCCAAACAAACGGTTACGGCTGCGAAAGTAAAAAGTGCACCCACCGGTCTGGATGATCCGGCCTGGCAAAAAGCCAAAGCCGTGGAAGTTCCATTCGAGGGTAAAGAAAAATTTGCAGGGAAAAAAACCGCCGTAATCACAAAGGCTGTCTATACCGACGATGGAATTTATTTTAAGTTTGACTGGAAAGACGCTACCAAAAGCGTAACCAAAGGTGCCTGGAAATTCGATGGCCAGAAATGGTCCCACCAAAAGGGCAATGAGGATCGGATCTCCATATTATTTGAGATCGAACGCATCGATAAATTTGCGACCAAAGGCTGTGCAGTTGTCTGCCATGTGCCGGCCGGAAAAACAGCAAAAGACGGTAAGTTTGGAACGACCTCGGCGGCTGAAAAAGGTGATTTGTGGCACTGGAAGGCGGCTCGGTCTGATCCTGCCGGATTCGCTGATGATACCTGGCTGACCCAGATCAGTGAAGAAAAAGGTGGACGCAAGAGCGACGCCGGCAAAGGGGGCGACCAGAAAAACATGACCGCCGATAAATCCAAACCCATGTATATGCCAGCGCCCGGCAAAAAGCCTGCGGCTGGCGACGTCCTGTTGGTCGCGCACGTGGTGGAAATTAAGGATTACACCGGATTTAAAGCCGGCGATACGCTTACCTACCGCATGCCCAAAATGCCCGAAGGCTCCCGCGCTGATATCAAAGCCATCAGCCGTCATGCCGGCGGTGGCTGGTCGGTGATCTTGTTTCGCAAGCTGGATACCGGACACGATGACGACGTGGCATTTAATCCACGCAAAAAATTCAATTTTGCCATGGCACTGTTCGACGATTCAGGCGATGAGGATTCTTACGACTCTGAAGTGCTGACCTTGCAATTTGCGCGGTAGGTTATTGTACGATTGAGGGGCCTGCTTTGAAAAAGCCAGACAGGAATCAGATGGATACGTTGTCCGAAATGTTGGCTATGGGCGATATGATGGACCGCGTAAAAGCATTACGGGTTCCAGCTGATGCTTTGACATGGCACCGTTTCTCGGGTTCGCTGCTGCTGGTGCTGCTGGTGTTGTTGTTTTTGTCCGGGGCATTTATGGCGTTTTATTATTCACCGGCCCCAGGCGCTGCATATGATAGTGTCGATTTCGCCCTGTACACGGTGCCCTTTGGTGATGTCATCAGGGGCGTCCATTATTACGGCTGGAATATTTTCCTGATTGTTTTGGGATTGCATCTGGTTCGGGCTTTTATCGTCGGTGCATATAAAACACCCAGACAGCTGATGTGGGTCTCCGGTATTTTGACCCTGCTTTTGATACCGGCATTGATTATCACCGGAGACCTGCTTCCCTGGGATCAGAATGGATTTTGGACAACGCAGGTTCGGATCAGCATTATTGCTTCAGTTCCGGTTGTCGGTGATTTTATCGTGCGCCTGATTCAAGGCGGCCCCTTAACCGGCATTGTCGCCCTGACGCGCTTTTATGTATTGCACATTCTCTTTTTGCCGACCTTGTTGATTATTCTGATTGTCATTCATTTTCATTTTTTAAAGGTGCGGGGATTATCCGAACCTTTGTTCAAAAAAGATTCCCGATCCAAGAACATTTCTTTTTTCCCACAGCTGGTCAATCGCTGGCTGTTGCTGTTTTTAGGGGTCACGCTGGTGTTGGGCGTAATCTCCTGGTATTGGCCCGCTCCACTGGGCGATCCGGCTGATCCGACCGATTCAACCTTTGTACCCCGACCGGAGTGGTGGGTTTTGTTTTTAAATCAGCTCGTCACCGTATTTAAAGGCTCTTTGACGGTGATCGGCAGCGTTATTATCCCGGGCGGGCTGGTTGTATTGCTTCTGGCCTTGCCGTTTTTGGATACGTCGCCCGATCGCCATCCTGCGCGACGTAAAAAAGTGTTGTTGGTTGCGGTAGTCGTTGCCATCATTTTGTTGGGCTTATCGATTATGAGCTATGTTGAGCATTTTAACGGAAATCATCCCTAAGAATCGGATCTGCGACCCGTTTGGGAGCTGTTTGATTTTTATGGTTGTTCTTTATTTAAAGGCCTCCACCGCCTGCCATCATAATGTTCCGAAAAAAAGGATGGCGGTATAAGTGTTGTAGCAACAAAACGTTCTGCAATCGGAACGTTTTATTGACAACCACTATAAAACAAGATCGGAGGATTTGCATGCGCGTACGGACTGTCATCTGCGCAATAGGGGGTGCGACCATCATAATATCCGCCTGGATATTGATGTTGCAACCACCGGCGGGAGCCCACACACTGATCGTCACTGCCCAGTATGTTAAAATGGCTCCGAAAGGGTTGGATGATCCTGTTTGGGAAACGGCACCAGCCGCTCAGCTGCTTGTCGAAGGCCGAGAACCGGTTGGCGGCTCAAATGGGACAGTGACCAGCAGAGCGCTGTATACCGATGATCAGTTGTTTTTTCTGTTTAAATGGAAGGATCCGACCAAAAGCATCACGAAGCAATCCTGGATGTTTGATGGTCAAAAGTGGGTTCATCTTCAAGGCAATGAGGATCGTATTGCGTTATTGTTCGAGATCACCCGGATTAGCAAATTCGGCACGCGGGGCTGCGCGATCACCTGTCATAGCCCGGCGGACGTACCCAGAAAAGGCTGGAAATTTGCGACAAAGACCGATGACGAAAAAGGGGATCTCTGGCACTGGAAGGCGGCCCGTTCCGCTCCATACGATTACGCAGACGATGCCTGGTTAACGGTTGCCGGGAATCCGACCGGATCGTATCGTGAAACCGGGCGCAGAAAAGATGGCGGAGCCGGTGGAGATGTCAAGAATGAGACCCCGGATGGAACCCGGCCTTTATTTATGCAGAATCCGGCTGTAAAGCCGTCAGTTCCCGGTTTTCTGCTTCTGGAAGAAACGGTTAAAATCACAGAATATTCTATCTTTAAGGCCGGGGAGACAATCCCCTACCGTTTACCGCTAAAACCTTCAGGGTCGCGATTTGATGTTAAGGCGATCAGTCGTTATGCAGATGGCGGGTGGATGGTCATGCTTCATCGCAAACTCAATACCGGGCATGAAGATGATGTAATATTTAACCCTAAAAAAAGGTATAGTTTTGCTGTAGCCGTGTTCGATGATTCGGGATCAGAGCATTCTAAAGCGACCGAACCGATGACGTTGCTCTTCAGCCGTTAAGCACCTTCAAGTTATCTTACCTCTAGTAATTCAAATACCTGCCAAATATTTAATCTGTCAACTATGTCAAATGTTGAATTATCAATATTTTTAGACTAATGGGGGCATTAAGTTTAGACATATGAATTTTTTTCTTGACACCGTATAAAGTTTGGTGTACCTAACTTTTTCGCTTTCACTATGAGCGCACTTTACAGGGAGGATTGAATCGGAATGCGAATCAACATGCGTCAGATGCTGGATAATCAATCAGGCACCATTACCAGTGTTAAAGTCAGCGGTGAGCTGGGGCGGCGCATTCGCGATATGGGTCTGGTTCCGGGAACCGCAATTAAAGTCCAGGGCCGCGCGCCCCTGAATGATCCTGTGGCCTTAAGGGTCATGGGGGCAACGCTGACATTGCGCAATAATGAAGCCGACTGCATTGAAGTGGAGGTTGATTAGCCAATGGCACCTACCGTTGCATTGGCCGGCAACCCGAACGCCGGTAAAACGACACTTTTTAATGAACTGACCGGATCGCGGCAGCACGTTGGAAATTATCCGGGCGTTACGGTTGAAAAAAAGGAAGGCACTTATGTGCGAGACGGGTTCCGACTGCACATTGTTGATCTTCCCGGCACTTACTCGCTTACAGCCTATTCTCTGGAAGAAGTGGTAGCCCGTGATTTCCTGGTCAATCAGAAACCCGAGGTGGTCATCAACATTGTGGATGCGTCCAATCTGGAGCGCAACCTGTACCTGGCTGTTCAATTTCTGGAAATGGGCATACCCGTATGCATTGCCCTGAATATGATCGATGTGGCCAAAAAACGAGGCATCAAAGTGAATGCCGCAAAACTTTCATCCCTGCTAGGGGTGCCGGTAATTCCCACCATTGCCCGCACGGGAAAAGGCAAAAAGGAGCTCATGGACAATGCTTTTCAAATCATTAATGAAAAGCAGCAGTTAAACTCACTTAAAATTTCTTACGGTGCGGATATCGATCCGGTTCTGGCTGAAATGGAAAATGAAATCGAGGGCAACCTTTTTCTAACCGACACCTGCGAGGCGCGCTGGATTGCTTTGAAATACATGGAAAATGATGAACAGATCCTTGCCCTTGGTCGCAAGGTCGATGCGGACTTATCTGGCCGGCTGGAAGAACAGGTGAGTAAGGTAGCGCGCCATTTACAAAATACGCTGGATACCTATCCGGAGGCCGTTATTGCCGATCAACGCTATGGGTATATCAATTCCATTTTGAAGCAAGGGGTTATCTACCACAAATACGACCGCAATCGGCTATACAGCTCGGATCGAATTGATAAAGTGCTGACGAATCGTTTCCTGGGCCCTTTGATTATGCTGGCCGTGATCGCCGGGCTCTATCATTTTACATTTACTTACAGCAAATTGCCGGTGAGATGGCTGGACTCTTTTTTTAGCTGGCTGGCATCAATTCTGTCAGCCGTTTTGCCAGAAGGTCTACTGCAATCACTGATTGTTTCCGGTATCATCGACGGGGTTGGCGGTGTGCTGGGATTTGTGCCCTTAATCATGTTTATGTTTTTTGGCATCGCCATACTGGAGGACTCGGGTTACCTGGCCCGGGTGGCGTTCATGCTGGATCGCATATTTCGCATATTTGGCCTGCACGGCAGCTCGGTGATGGCCTTTATCGTATCCGGTGGAATTGCCGGTGGCTGTGCGGTGCCGGGGGTGATGGCCACCCGCACGCTCAAGTCGCCGCGCGAACGTCTGGCAACTCTGCTGACGGTGCCGTTTATGAATTGTGGTGCAAAATTGCCTGTATTTGCCTTGTTGATCGCCACCTTTTTTGCGCGGTATGAAGCGCTGATCATGTTTTTGATCACCCTCGGCGCCTGGGCCGGAGCGTTGCTGGTAGCCAAACTGCTGCGGGTTACCGTCATCAAGGGCGCAGCAACACCTTTTGTGATGGAGCTTCCGCCATACCGCATGCCGACCTTTAAGGGACTGGCGATTCATACCTGGGAACGCACCTGGCAATATATCAAAAAAGCCGGCACGGTGATATTGGGGCTGTCGATTGTGCTGTGGGCCCTGATGACCTTTCCTGGACTGCCGGCGTCCAAGGTGGCTGAATTTGAAAAGCAACGTCAGAACGAAATAAGTGCTGTGTCGCCTGACATCGCCAATGAACTGGCTGTCAGCGATGCTAACGCAGCGCTTTCGCAAGCCGCTCGCGATCATAAACAACAGCTCCAAAGAATCGAGGCACTGCAAGCCGAAGCCGGGTTGCGTTATTCGATTGCCGGGCGCATCGGCGGCGCTTTGGAGACGGTGTCGAAATGGGCCGGTTTTGACTGGCGAACCAACATCGCCCTGGTGGGCGGCTTTGCCGCCAAGGAGGTGGTGGTCTCGACCCTTGGCACTGCCTACTCTTTAGGCGCGGTAGATCCGGAGGCCAGCGGCTCTCTGTCCGCAACACTGGCTAAAGACCCCGGCTGGTCGCCGTTGATGGCCATCGGCCTGATTGTGTTTACGATGTTTTATTCGCCCTGTTTTGTTTCGGTGGTCTGCATATCACGGGAATCGGGCTCCTGGAAGTGGGGGGCGTTTGCCATGGCTTTTAATACGCTATTGGCATTCATTTTAGCGGTGCTCATCTATCAAATTGGATCCGCCCTGGGAATTATGGTGAACTAGCCATGCAAACCATTATTGTTATCATTATCGTTGCCATTGCCGCAGCGTTTTTAATCCGCAAGCTTTTGAAGAATTTTAAACAGGAAGACGCCTGCAGTTGCGGATGTTCAAGCTGTCCGGCAGACACAGCCGCAACCTGTGATGAAAACCCGGATAACGCTCAATAGATAAAAATGCCACCAAGACACCAAGGCCCAAAGAAAGATAAAAAATATAAATCTTATAAAACTTTGTGAACTTCGTGCCTTTGTGGTGAAAATATCTTTCAAATTTAGCGGATGTTCAAGCTGTCCGGCAGACACAGCCGCAACCTGTGATGAAAACCCGGATAATGTGAAATAGTGATAAAGGCCACAAAGCCACCAAGTCACGAAGAAAGATAATTAAAGACAGGCTTTAGCAATCTTAGTGAACTTTGTGCCTTTGTGGTGAAAAGTATATCTAAATAACGCGACCACCGGTGCGAATACGGGCAGTTGTATTAACCACGAAGATCACGAAGGACACGAGGAAAGAGAAGCAAGAAAATTAAAATGATCTTTGTGAACTTTGTGTCTTTGTGGCGAAAATATCTTTCAAATTTAAAGGAAAAATAAAATGCGCCATTCAGCGATGCTAAGCTCAAATATGGAAGATTATCTGGAGGCCATCTTCCACATTTCGGAGGAAAAACAGGCTGCCAGAGCCAAAGATATCGCCGATCGGATGGAAGTCAATAAATCTTCGGTAACCGGAGCTTTGCGCTCTCTTTCTGAAAAAGGCCTGGTAAACTATGCCCCCTACGATATCATTACCCTGACAGCCGAAGGCAAAAAACGGGCAGCCGAAATTGTCAGAAGGCATGCGGCGCTCAAAGAATTCTTCATCAAAATTCTCTTAATTGATCCAGTTGAGGCCGAGGAAGCATCCTGCAGGGTCGAGCATGCCGTCTCAAAGAACATCATTGACCGACTTGTGCGCTTTGTTCAATTCATGGAAATCTGTCCCCGGGGCGGAAAGGAATGGTTAAAGGGATTTCGACGCCATTGCGAAAACGGCGACACCACCAAGCTCTGTGGCGATTACATTGCGGTCTGCCTTGAAGATTTGAAAAGAAGAGAGCAAAAAATCGTGTCCTCACAAAAAAGATAAGTATCTGGACGTGGCCAATCGGGTTAAAGGGTAGCCGCAGAAGCGATGATCGATAGGTGCATTTAGCCGGCATGCGGGGATTTGGGCATATTTTGAATGACTTTTTTTAATCTTGTGGAAAAATCCTCGGG
>CAZJHF010000133.1:0-9750 GCA_964545505.1 uncultured Desulfobacterales bacterium
TACTTTTCAGATTGTGGATTGCACAATGACAATTATACAAAATATTTGTTTCGCGAAAATTGTGTAAATCGTGCCTTCATAAAATCACGGGAAAAATTCTGGGATGTTGTGTATTAGAATGGGCAATCTTCAACTCGCCAATTTTCACTAACGCTGTGCAAATCTGAAAAAAATCGGCTATCCGAATTTGTTTCCGTGATAGCCGTTCATCCACAATTTAGCCAAAGTGTGGGTTTCAGCATCTAATATAAACTTGTTAATAAAAATTTTACGAAGATAGTTCTCACTAAATAAAGTGGCTATTAGATCATTTGCAATTCTGCAGCAGCAAACCGATTGTGACACAATAGATCGTGTTGAGGAGCGCAGGTTTAGTGGTTAAAGCCGGATATCGTATTTTTTACGAATGGCTGAATCGATCTCAGCGGGCATATAATCGGAGGTGGAGCGGGCTAAAATTTTTTTCGCGATGTCGCGGGCCCTTTTCCAGGCATCAAGGCTTCCGGCATTGATCCACTTGTCGAGGTTTTTGGTGTCGGTAACACCATTGCCGGCAAAGTATTCCGTTTTCATGTATTTCATGGTGTGAGCCGATTTAATGAAATCAGCACCACGGGCTGCATCATCGATGACGTCCAAAGCCAGATGTTCCGGATCTGTCGGGATTCCGGCCAAAACTTTACAGGACAACCCGATGATTTCATCGTCAATTACGAATTGCTCATGGGCCACGGTGATCATGCAATTGAGCATCCCAGCAGCATGGTGCACGTAGTTGGAGCCTCCCATTGCCGCCAGCATCGTTGTCATTGCTTTTTCCCAACCTGCCTGGGCGTCGGGTATTTTGGCGTCCGTTAACCCGGAGGAGTTGTAGTTCGGGACCTTGATGTGGTCGGCCAACTGGTGAATTGCGGCATTCATCATACCACATTCTACCGAGCCTCCCTGGTACCCTAAATTCCAGAGGTTGGCCCTACCCGGAATCCCGCCGTAAAGTACCGCTGCGCCGGGCTGGATCATCTGGCAGATTGCAATACCCGCCAGCTGCTCGGCGTGTGTTTGAACGAGCGTGCCGGCCATGGTAATCGGGGAGCTCACCCCGGCCATGGGTGCGCAGGAAAGTGCAACAGGGATTTGATGACGCACCGCTTCCAGCATAATACGGGTCGAATGGGTGCATAGCCGCATGGGGCTGATGGCAAAGGAGGCGATGACCGAAACAAAAGGTCGCGCTTTGAGATTTTCTAAATCACCGGCAACCATGGAAGCAATGTCCATCATTTTGTGAAAACCATCAAAGTCGTTTACGCCCGCCATCACGTGTTTGGCGGTGGACTTGAGGCATGCGTAGAATACATTTTCATCGTAGAGCGCTTCGGGAATATCTTTGGGAATGCAGGGGCGCAGAAAAAAATGGATGTTGTCCAGCTGATCGACCAGCCGCCCCAGATTATAGAGATCCTGCAGTGTGGTATGACGGGCTTCCCCGGTCTCCAGATCGAGGATTTTGATGGCCGCACCTCCCGTGCCCAAATAGACGCGATCATCTTCAAGGTACAGATCATTTTTCCCATCCCGGCTGTACAGGACGACCCGCTTAGGCGCCTTGCTCACCAGCTCCATGAGCTGCTCCCTTGGAAAATAAATGCGGGAATCCTCGCGGTCCACCCGCATACCGAATTCCTCCATCATTTCCAGCGTCTCGTCCAGACCCGCTTCATATGAAAAACCGGTTTTTTCAAGCACAGACAATGCCGCCGCATGCAGGCTCTCCACCTGCTCGCAGCTGAGCGGCCGATAGTGACCTCCCTGCAAACCTTTGTGGCTCATAAATTGACTCCATTATTTCAAGTTTTAGTGCTGCCGGTGGCGTCGCGCCGACTTTCAGTTTGCTAAACTTTTGGCCAGTTGGGTGGCCGAGCTCGCATCCGGGGCGTAGCCGTCCGCACCGACCTCGTCGGCAAATTCCTGGTCAACCGGCGCTCCGCCCACCAGTATTTTGATCTGATCTCTGAGACCGCTATCTATTACATGATCGATGGTCGTTTTAATCATAGGCATCGTCGTCGTCAAAAGCGCCGACAAACCCAGCATATTCGGCTGATTTTCCCGGATGGACTCAACAATTGTGTCAGGGGGCACATCGATGCCCAGGTCGATGACCTGGAAACCAGCGCCTTCCAGCATCATGATGACCAGATTTTTACCGATGTCATGCACATCGCCCTGAACCGTGGCAAAAACGACCTTGCCGTACGGATTCATATCGCCTTCCAACAGCAACGGTTTTAGCATTTCATTGATAACGTGACTCATAAATTGGGCCACATCCAGGACCTCGGGGATCATGATTTCTTCACGTTCCATCATCCCGCCCACAATGCCCATGCCCTTCATCAGGCCTTCGTCCAGAATTTTTTTGGCAGATTCGCCCTGATCCAGCGCAAGCTGGACCAGTTCCCGGACTCGGGGCTTGTTGCCGGCTGCCAAATTCTCTGCGATCTGCACAAAATCAGACATGACTTTCTCCTTTTTTACTAGATAATCGGTGCGAACCGTGTTTCGCTCTTAATTTCAATTTCATGACGTTTTGCCGGTGCCCGGCCGGGCAAGTCCAGGTCGAACACCGGTTTTAATTCAATTCTTGTTTTCGTTGGGCGACAAATTCCAACAACCGGTCACCGGCGGCCGAATCCAAATCTGGCTTCCGGTATTCAGACAATCGCCGCCGGGCAACCTCCGCGGCGACTTCATCGATGCGCCGGCTACCGCCCTCCTGCCACTTCGGGTAGTTTTTGCGCTTCATGATCTCGGGAATAAAAAATTCATGCCAGCACAGTGCAATCGTCTTGGGCTGGGTGAGAAACTGCCCGCCGATGCCCACCGTCTCGATCGAGTCCAGACTCAGCGTGTCATCCGACACTTCGACTGGTGTCATCATTCTCCTGATCATGGCCAGCGCTTCTTCGTCCAGCATGAATTTCGCATAACTCATGGCCATGTAGGAACTTAAAATGCCGCAGGCATGCATCATGAAATTGACACCGCTTCTCATGGCGGCCGACAGGCTAAACGCGGACTCCAGGGCGGCCTGGGCATCGGTGAAATGCGCGTCTGTCAATCCGCCACCGCAGCGGCTGGGCAGATTGTAAAATCGCGCCATCTGAGCGGTGGCCGCAATAATGATGGAAAGCTCCGGTGCTCCGATGGCCAGGGCACCGGTCTTCATGTCAACAGGCGCTGATGCTGAACCGTAGACCACCGGTGTGCCGGCGCGAACCAACTGGGTAAGGGTCAGTCCGGCCAGGATTTCAGCGTTCTGCAGGGCCAGGGTGCCGGCCAGATTGACCGGGCCGGACAGCCCGGCCATGATGACGGATGTGATGATACAGGGTTGACCACAGTTCGCCAGCGCCATCAATGATCCGGCCATTTCTCGACCGAATTGTAGCGGGGACCGCGAGTTGATCAAACCGATGGTCACTGGCTTGTCCTGAATTTTTTGCCTGCCGCCGAATACAAAGCCGGCCATCGCGAGACTGTCTTCAACCGCCTGTTCGACGGCCGTGCTGCACATGAAGGGTTTATCGCATAAAAGAATGTTTGCAAGCATCATGTCCAGATAGGCCAACTTCGAAGGTCTGTCCGAAGGCTCCACCATCAGGTATCCGGTGACATCAATCTGTTTGGAGGTATGAATCAGCTTGCAAAAATTTTCGTAATCCTGCAGGATACCCTTGCGCCGTTCGCCGGTTGTTGTGACCATGTAAGGCGCCCCATAACCCGGGGCCGTTACAAAACTGTTTGCATCAACCGGCACACTTTTTTCCGGGTTGCGGGCTGAAAGCATAAAGTGCGACGGTACGGACGCCAGGGCCTGCTGGATGTTATTTTCAGCCATAAAGACGGTCTTGCCGTCTGTCTTGAAACCATTGGTTTTAAATATCTCCAGGGCCGCTTCATGGTTGAAAGCCACCCCGATGCGGCTTAGGATATCCACCGACGCATCATGGATCTGCATTATTTCAGGCTTGCTCAGCGCCGGCACGCGCTCATATGTTTGTTGAGTCATCTTTATTCAATCTCTTTCCAGCTGATATAGCCTTACTTGAACGGATCCCATCTGACTGTTTGCTCCTCATAGGACGGCGGAAACTGCTGCAAGAAAAGATCATAGTAGTACAGCTCCTTGAACGATGCAAAGGGCATTCCGTACGCGGCCTTAGGCCTTTTTTTAATCTCCTCGGGATCGATGATCGTCGCGATGATATCGTCCATGATATCGTCCATGCCCACTCCCATGGAAAAACGCAATTTCTCACGGTTGGCGATCTGCTCGGGAAGCATGTCCCGAAACGCTTGGCGTAAAACATATTTTTCGATTTGCTTCTCACCGTAAATCTTCCAGTCCATCGGAATCTTACGGCTGAAGGCCACCACTCGCGAGTCAAGGAATGGAACCTGGTAGTCGACGCCGCTGGCCATCCACCCGCGATCAAGACGCCTCAGAGCCGTGTTATAAGCAATATCCACCAGCCTGCGGGCCAGCCGCTCCCGCTTTTCGGCGCTGTTGACCTTGGGATTCTTCAACACCATGCGGTAGCCGCCGAATAGTTCATCGGAGCCTTCGCCGACCAATACGCTGTTGAAGTGTTGTTTGACCATATTGGAGACATAGTAATTTGAGATTAAACCGCTGATACAATCCTCGTCAAAACTTTCCAAATGCCAGACGGCATCGGGGATGAAATCGGTAATATCCGCGTCTGTGATCTGGTAAATGCGGTGCTCCAGATTCAGAAACTCGGCCATGCGCTTGGCATTTTCCAGGTCCGGCCCGGGCGTCTTGGCGATCGTGCCCGTGAAAAGGACCAGATGGGGATTGTACTCCTTGGCAATGGCAGCTACAATTGAGCTGTCCAATCCCCCGCTTAACGAAACCGCCCCAACACCGTCCATGCGCTGGCGCACGGCTTCGATCATTAGATCCCGCAAAATTTTGGCGGCTTCGTCCGGACCAGCGCCGACCTCGGGCACCTCGGGTTGGAAAGCATCGAACGTTCGGATGCCCTTTTTGGAGCTGTAAATGTGGCCAGGGGGCAGTTCTTCAATGCCGAACTGAATGTGGTCGACAAGCCCCTTCATCTCGGAGCTGAAGTAAAAATTGCTGTTGTTACGTCCGAAGAACAGCGGCCGCGCGCCGATATGATCCCGTGCCAGCACGACTTCTTCGTCCTTCTCCACAATGGCGCATGCAAAGCTGCCGTCCAGCCGGGAAAAGCAGTCCCGCTCGTATTTGTCGTAGAATTCTTTAAAAAGATCCAGATCGCTCATCCCTGAGGGTCGATCATTGAACAGTTCGCCGTCAAAAAGGATGTAAGGTGCTTCATCCAGGGAGGTACAATGGGTCCGGCGGGGTGACAGGTTGATCTCATTGGCCCCCGCTGCCCCGCGGTCGTCATAAAGCGTGCGCACCACAGAGTTGTCCGGACCGCGGTGGCGCATCAGCCGCAGCATTTTGCGCAGTTGTCCGGTGCTGTCGATGTCGAGTTTGGCATGCTGTGAAATAATGCCTGCAATACAAGCCATTTTCTGTTTTCCTCCGGATTTTTTTTATAATCCAAAAATCAGCACGATGCCCGGCATTTCTTAATTTTGCTGATTCTGCATCGGGTGATAGTTCAAGTCCCCATCGACGGTGCCCTGGACCGGTTGCCTTTCCTCGGCAAAATCAAATCCGGTCCAGATTCCGATTGAACTGAGAATGGAATCCTGGGGGTGAAACTGCCTGAAAATCTGAAAGTAATAGGCGGCCTCCTTGCTGTTAATGTGGGCGTGTGGATGTCGGGCGCGAATGCGCTCCACATCCGCATCACGCAATTGTTTTTCGGCCATCCTAGCACCGAGGCTTTCGCAGCCGGCGCCCTGGGTATACTGGACCTTGTAGCGCCAGAGAATCTCCTCCGGCAGATAGCCGGTGTTTTCAAAGACTTTGCGCAAGATCCATTTCTCTACTCTGGCGCCGTTATGCTCGCGTATTTTAAGCTCCGGGGCTATCTTCATTGCCAGATCCACCATGGCCACGTCAAAAAACGGGACCCTGAGCTCCAGGCTGAAAAGCATTCCCATGCGATCTGCCCGCTGTAGATTAATATTGTGAACGCTGGCGGTACAGCGCCGGGCTTCGGCGTTGAGCTTTTCTGGCGGAAAGTGTTTCATATAATGATAGCCGGCAAAGAGCTCATCGGCACCTTCACCTGTGAGCACCACGGTTACATAATCGGCGGCCAATTGACAGGTAAAGTAACACGGTACGGCACAGCGCACCAGCGCCGGATCATAGGTTTCAAGTTTCCGGATGACCAGCGGAAGGGCTTCATAATAATCATCCTCTGAAAATATGAGTTCATGATGGGTGGCGCCGATATGATCGGCGGCAATTCGACCTGCTTTCAGATCGTCGCTCAATTCGCCTTTCGCATCCCGCATCCCGACCGCAAAGGTGTGCAGGCGCGGAATGTTTTCAGCGGCGATCGCAGCCACCAAGCTGCTGTCCAGACCGCCGCTGCAAAAGGACCCGACCGGAACATCCGGATCGGACAGCAGTCTGTCCTTGACCGCTTTGATAAACGTCCGCCGAATCAACTCACCGGCTTCTTCGACATCGGCAATGCCATCATCCCGCACCTCGGGAACTCGGTAATACCGCACCAAACCGTTGCGCGGTGTGTAATAATGCCCGGCAGGAAACTCATGTACTTCATCAACCCCCGCTAGGGTCATAGCGCCCAATTCGGAGGTAAAATAGATCCGATCCTTGTCATAGCTATAATAGAGCGGCTTGATGCCAATGGGATCCCGCGCCAGCATCACATTAGCCCCATCGAAGATGGCAAAAGCGAACATGCCGTTCAGCTTTTTGACGCATTCAGGGCCTTCTTCACGATAGAGGTGCAAAATGACCTCCGTGTCAGAGTTTGTCGTAAAATGATATCGGGGCGTTAGGTCATTTTTGAGTTCTGTGAAATTGTAAATTTCGCCGTTGCATATAATGCCGGATGCGCCGCCATTTGCCAGAATGGGTTGGTGGCCGTGGGTCACATCCACTATGGACAGCCGGGTGTGGCCGAAAACTCCGTTTTCGAATATATGAAGGCCCCTGTCATTCGGGCCGCGATGCGGTAAGGCATCCAACATACGATTAACCGTTTGGGTGTCTTGGCCACCGATACAACCTGCGATGCCGCACATAAGATATCCTTTCGCTGATAATCGTTGAAATATTCGTTTGGCGGTTTATTTTACAATAAATATTGCTATCTAAAATTATTTTAGTTATACTTATTTCAGTTAAAGGCATCTGTCAATGATTTATTCGGTGCCCATAATTGAATACCCTCTAATGGCGGGGCATTGCTCAGGGTCAGTTCCGCGTTTAATCAACCGGCGGGGGTAAAGAGCGTAACGCGGAGGTATAAAAGTTGCCTTGACCTCAGATGGGTATTTTGTTAGCATTGACGGACCGCTGATGTGATAATATGTCAAGGGGCCGTCACTCACCGGCAGACCGGCGTTTTGGTTTTTTTAACGTCTGCGATATGTTTATTTCAGAGAGGGTGTTTCTCATGGCAGGTATCAGAAACACACAGATGACCAAGGGGAAGAATATCACCCTCAAGAATCATAAGACCACATCTTCGCCCGACAAGGTCAAGGAGGTCATCTTTTTAATCCGCAAACTTACACACGGTGCCGAACTGTACACCAAAGAGTTGAACAAAAAATACTCCATTACATCGGCCCAACTCAACTGCCTCCTGGCGCTCTACGAAAACGGTCCGCTGCCGCCCTCCCAAATTGCCCGGCACATGATGGTCAATTCCAGCACTGTTACCGGCGTCATCGACCGTTTGGAGCAAAAAAGACTCGTTCGGCGCCAACGCAACTCGCCGGATCGTCGCATCATAAACATCCAATTAACCCCTGACGGAAAAAAAATGGCTGAAGTTGCCCCGCCGCCGATCCAGCAGCGCGTCGTGGATGGGCTGCAACAGCTGTCCCCCAATGAATTAAATCTAATTATCCGTTCTCTGACCAAGCTCACCAAAATGCTTGACCTTCAGGATCTTGAAGTCCAATGAGCGATCCGTGACACCCGCCACCGTTGGTTTCAATTAGCTGAGACAAAACCTTGAATTGGGATCTTGACAACAACTCTTTTATCATGTAACTATTTCAATTGAAAATATTATAGAAACAATTAATCTAATTAAAAATACTTTGCCGAATCGTGACTCTGACGGCCGGAAATTGGTCACCGGCATGAATCACAAGCCATGAAGGAGGCCAGCATGAAAAAACTTGAAGCATCCACTCATATCAGAAGTGTATACGGTATGATTGAATTACGCGGTTATATCACGGATGAGCCCAATGGCAATTCAAATGGTCAACCCGTTCTCGTCATAGAAGAAGTTGTTGGCGAACTCCCACTCTGTTTTAATAGATTGCTGGGTAAATATGCGCCGGAGGATATCTTCGAGGCCGTACTGCGACCGGAAATGGCACCCAATGTCAACCAAACCTACCCCCAACCGGTCAACTTTTCACCGGTCCATTTGAGAAAACCGCCCATAACTAAGGACGAGATAAAACTGGCGCACAAAGCATTTATCGATGCCTTCACCGACAATTCCGGTTTTCGCCCGGGGATCGAAACAATCGGGTGGCTTTACGGTGAGGCGGTCAAAAAAATGTTCGAGCAGCCGAACGTGAAGTAAGACTTAACTTTGGCGGCATAATCTAATATTAAGCCCCCTCATAATCGAACTGGGATATCGTGAAAAATGTCCAAATATCAATTTCCCAGGAAGCTTTTCAGATACAACACCTATATCAAAACCGCCTACTGCCTTCCATAGTTCGCGTAACTTCCGACTGTATATTGCGTCAGCTAAGCTAATAATTTTTAGCTTGGCTAAAATTTTACATGTCGTGCCTTAATCTTCAGCGAACTGTCTTAATAGAAACCTCAGCATGGCATCATCCTCAGGGAAACTATATCCTATGATAACCAAAACTTTACTTTCATGCAGCAATCGAACAGCCTTGGGGAATATTGAATTAAAATAACTGTCCTGGTAGTCTTGTTCTTTTGAAGGCATCATAATGACAGGGGGTTGTTCATATATCTCAGGAAGTTCCCTTTCTCTATACTCTAAATCATAAGAACCATCACCGTTGGGCAGGATCTCAAGACCACCGTTTATTTTAATTAGTGTACGCGCCATAATATGGCCGTGAATTACTGAAGGATTATTGCTGCCGCATATTTTGACCGGCGTTATGCCTCTATATGTATACAAATAACTTGGTTCATCAGTTGAACCACTAATATTGTCCAAGATTGTTTCAATCAAGAAATCGTAATTTGTTGTAATAAAATTAATTCGGACCCCGGAAGGATAACCTCTTGAACCATCTTCATGGTGTGCAACGTCACGGAAAAATTTTAATATTTTTTGTTTTTCCTCACTGATTTCGTCTGGGAGTAGAATCAATGGGGACTCAGGAACTACATAATCAGGAGCAACTATTCTTAGAAAATTTTTAACAATGCTAGCCCTGATCCTGTCGAGTGCAATTTTAATACTATTTTCATCCCGATAACGCGACCTGATTGACGGGTACTTCAATTCCATGTTGAGATGATAGACAATCTCTTTAAGCTTGCTTGGCGTGATATCCTTG